>JABDPT010000150.1 GCA_013042605.1 Paracoccaceae bacterium | reverse complement strand
CGTCAAGTCCGTTGGCTCTGCCGAAATCGGTGTAGAACGAATTGCTTGTGAACTTTGCACGAGACTGTTCATCGAGCATTCCGGGGTCACGGGCAACCGAGCGTATTCCTGTTCCCTCTATCAGGCGGTTCGCCAAATTGAACACACCGCAAACCTGTATGGCATCGAACAACACGCGTTCCGACCATCCAGCTTCATAAACCACCTGTGAGTCCCCTTCCGTCATGCGGGAAGGTTTCAGCGTGAGTTTCGCAACATAGGCGAGCACGGGCTTCATCCGGCGGTCAACCGGCGCCGAGCTTGGGTCGTCCATCAGCGCCTCAATCACGGTTGGGCCAATGCCATAGGCGCGGGCAAAGACGGTATGGGCCTCGTGACAATAGGAGCAGGCATTCAGACCGGAAACGTAGGCGGCAATAAGCTCGCGCTCTGAGGCCGAAAGCTCACTCTCTCCCCGCATTACAAGGCTCTCATACTCGCACCAGGGAGCGAGCTTTTCCGGAAACATCTGTAAGACACTGCCGAGAGTCACATCCCCGGCCGCAAGCCCGAACAGAACAAGGAGATCATCCGGAACGAATTGAAGCGGGCCGCGATCAAGTATCTGTCCGACGACATGGGCACGCTGATCGTCGACGGGACGGTGCGCACCAACGAGCTTTTCGATGCCGCCGACGACACCGGGGATTTCGACATCGAGGAAGCGCGGATCGAGGGGATGATCGTCCAGTTCTTCGAACAGGCCTTCGAGTGGCACAATATGGCCTGGCTGCTTTACCCCTATTTCTGGGCCAAGCACTCGCGCCAGCACATGAAGCTTCTGGCCGAGGATCCGGACCCCAAGATGCGCGACTTCCTGAGCGCGGGCGCCGCCCGCGTGGTGGTTCCGGTGCCGGAAGTCTATGAAGATGCCGTTCTGAACTTCTTTGAAACCAATGAGATCTGGAACGGGGGCGAACCGCCCATGGTCGACGATCCGGAGTTCATTTCCATTGCCGAAGAGCTCAAGCAGGGCCGCACGAACAGCTTCAATTCGCCGATCTATTACGAAGGCGCCGGAACACCGCCGCCCTATATCGTCGACGAGTGGGAGGTCAAATTGCCCACCAGTCTGGTCAAGCTGCAATCGGACGATACCCTGCCGACCTTCCCGGTGGGGCTGTTCGAGACCGACACCGCCCGCTTGCTGGACCAGCGGACGCAATCGACGGGCACCGGTGCGAACTGGCGAAACTCGATCGTTGATCTGCTGATGCTTTATGGCGTGGCGACCCCGGAAGACGAGGCCGCGCGTCGGGCCTTCGCCAACAGCTCAGGATACCCCGGCGATCACGAGACGGATGCCATCGCCAGCGTCGATGGTTGGACGTATTTCTACGTTCTGGGTCAGATCGACCTGAACGGATTGCCGTAAGCGCGGTGGCGGGCCGTGCGACGCCTGCTTCGCGCGCGGCGCCTTTCGAAAATCGGGGAGGTTGCGTCGAACACATGACCAATCGACGAAAGAAAAAAGCGCGGTAAAAACCGCGCTTTTCCGGAGTGTTGCAAGTTGGGCTGTTGCCCGGTTTTAGCGCTTGGAGAACTGGAAGCTCTTACGCGCCTTGGCCTTGCCGAACTTCTTGCGTTCCACAACGCGGCTGTCGCGCGTCAGGAACCCGGCGGCCTTGAGCGAGGCGCGCAAAGACGGCTCATAAAGCTGCAGCGCCTTCGAGATGCCGTGCTTGACCGCACCGGCCTGACCCGACAGCCCGCCGCCCTTTACGGTGGCCATCACGTCGAACTCGCCTTCCACACCGGCGACCGAGAACGGCTGGCGCAGAATCATCTGAAGCACGGGGCGGGCGAAATAGGCGTCCATGTCCTTGCCATTGACGGTGACCTTGCCCGAGCCGGGCTTGATCCAGACACGGGCGACCGCGTCTTTCCGCTTGCCGGTGGCATAGGCGCGGCCAAGGGCGTCACGCTGGGGTTCACGGGTGATCGCTTCGGCGACAACCGCGGCCTCGGTGCCTTCCGCGACTGCGGTCAGCTCGTCGAGGGATTTGATCTCATCGGCCATGGTCATGCGCTCCGGGTATTCTTGGGGTTCATCGACTTGACGTCGAGCACTTCGGGGGCCTGTGCCTCATGCGGATGCTCTGCCCCGGCATAGACGCGCAGGTTGGTCATCAGCTGACGGCTCAGCTTGTTACCGGGCAGCATGCGCTTGACGGCCTGCGTGACCACGCGCTCGGGATGCGCGCCTTCAAGGATCTGGCCGGTCGTGCGGCTTTTGATGCCGCCCGGATAGCCTGTGTGCCAGTAGTTGGGCTTGTCACGCTTGGCGCCGGTCAGCTGCACCTTGTCGGCATTGATGACGATCACGTTGTCGCCCATGTCCATATGCGGTGTGAAGGTGGCCTTGTGCTTGCCGCGCAGGCGGGTGGCGACGATCGACGCAAGACGGCCCAGAACCACGCCTTCGGCGTCGATCAGGACCCATTTCTTCTCGATATCCGCCGGAGTTGCGGTAAAGGTTTTCATCTCTAGTCCTCTCGGGCGCACCGAATAGTGCGACTTCAGATCGTTTGATCGCGGTGTTCTATAGGTTTCGTGGCGACGGTCAAGGGCCTTGGAGGCAATTAAAATATTTGAAAACAATGACTTATAATTACGGTATTATTTTACCCCAAGTTTGGACTGATCTATTCCGAAGGCGCCTGCCAAACAAATGTCACAATTCGTATATATCCCTGATTCTCGTAAAGTTTGTTGCTACCTGTAATCAGTACCCAAGGAGTACCGTAATGATTGCCGCCTTGTTCTTGTTTTTCGTTGCCACCGGCATGTCTCTCGCGGCCGCAACGCTTTTCCTGGCCACCTCGAGTTTCACCGTTCTGGCCGCCTTCCTGATATCGCTGTTCTTTTTGGGCTGGGCCTGCGCGCTTGTCGTCCGCCGCCTGCCCTGAGCAGACGCGTCACCGATCGCCAGCACTCTCAAAAATGAGGTCTCCGCGCGAGTAAGGTCACTGGCACGAATGCCTGCGGCCCTTACCGCGCAGGCGGGATCGAATAGGTGACGCTTGCGCGGGCCACGATTTCATCAGACCCTTCGGACCGGATCAGCACATCCCCCACCGCCAACGCGCGGCCAAGTTTCAAGAGCCGCGCTTCCCCGATCAGGTCGCGCCCGGCCTGCGGTTTGCGCATGAAGTCGATCGATGCGCCGGTGGTCACGGCAAGCGCCACCGGCCCGATCATCGCCAGAATGGCAAGATAGACGCCGACATCGGCCAACGCGAACATCGCCGGGCCCGAGATCGTGCCACCGGGGCGCAGATTGTGCTCGCCCACCTGCAGGCGCACGCGGACGGCCATCGGCTGTGCCTCTTCGACGATATAGTCCCGCGCAACCTGTTCGAATTGCTCATCCAGAAAGGTCTGCAGCGCGCCTGCATCCATCTTCAGCGTCATGGCTTTACCCTATGTCCCGTCTGGCCTTAGGTTTGGACCGTGACATGAGGGAGAGCAAGATGACAAACGTGATCCGCGAAGATGTGGGACCCGTGGCGCGGCTGGTGTTGAACCGTCCCGAGGCGCTCAATGCGTTGAGCGAGGCGATGCTGGCCGATCTTCAGGCCGCGCTCGATGCCTTGCGCGACGATCCCGGCATTCGGGTCATTGTCATCGCGGGCGCGGGGCGTGCGTTTTGTGCGGGCCACGATCTGCGGGAAATGACGGAGGCACGCGCGGCCCCCGATGGTGGTGCGGCCCGGTTCAAGGCGCTTTTCGATGCCTGCGCGGGGGTGATGCAGACGCTGCCCACCCTGCCCCAGCCGGTGATCGCCGAAGTGGGCGGGCTGGCCACCGCCGCCGGGTGCCAGCTTGTCGCGTCCTGCGACATGGCGGTGGCGGCCGACGGCGCGAAATTCGGGGTGAACGGCGTGAATATCGGACTGTTCTGTTCGACGCCCATGGTCGCGCTCAGCCGCAATATCCCGCGCAAACAGGCTTTCGAGATGCTCACGACCGGTGGCTTCATCCCGGCCCCGCGCGCCGCCGAACTTGGTCTCGTGAACCGCGTGGTGCCCGCCGATCAGGTTACGACAGAGGCGATGGCACTGGCAGACACCGTCGCCGCCAAGCTGGGCAGTGCGGTGCGGATCGGCAAACGCGCCTTCTACGACCAGATCCAGATGCCGCTTGATCAGGCCTATGCCTATACCGGCGAGGTGATGGTCGAAAACATGCTGGATGCGGACACAGCCGAAGGGATCGGGGCCTTCCTTGAAAAACGCGCGCCCGACTGGGTCCAATGACCGAGGCCGAGGCCCATATCGCCGCCATCGAACCTGCAGCGCGGCGGGCCGAAGCCGAACGGCTCGATACGATCTTTCGCGAGGTCACCGGTTTTAAGCCAAAACTCTGGTCGGGCCGGATGATCGGCTATGGCCAGTACGACTATACCTACGAGACCGGTCATTCGGGCAAATTCCTGGCCACCGGTTTCGCCGCGGCCAAGCGCCAGATCTCGATCTATATCCTGCCCGGCTATACCGCCTTTCCCGACATCACCGCGCGGCTGGGCAAGCACCGGCATGGCAAAAGCTGCTTCTACTTCACCCGTCTCGACGACGCCGACGAGGCGGCGTTGCGCGAACTGATCCGTGCGGGTCTTGACGACCTGGCCACCCGCTGGCCGATCACACCGACCTGAGCCCCGGTCTTCTGGCCCGAAATATTCCGGGGGCGTTGCAAAGCCACAGGCTTTGCGACGTTGGGGGCAGCGCCCCCGCCTTGACAATCGCCGCGTGTCTGGCGCAGCCTCGCGCCATGGGGCCCGCGGGTGCCCCGTGAGGCGCCAGCCCAAACACCGCATCCTTTTTCGCCTTTCAAGGAAGGATGTACCATGGCGTCACCAAACCAGATCACCGTCAAACAACTCGGCCGCTTGATCGGCACACCGCAGGCACCGGTCGTGGTCGATTTGCGCGTGCCGGAAGACTTCGACGAAGATCCCCGCCTGATCCCCGGCGCGCTCCGTCATCCCTTTCGGGAGGCCGAGGCGCTGGCGAATGTCGCGGCCGGGCAAACCATGGTCGTCTATTGCCAGAAGGGCCTGAAGATCAGCGAAGGCGCCGCGGCGATCTTGCGCACCGCCGGCCGCATGGCGCTGGCACTCGAAGGCGGCCAGTTCGCGTGGCGCGATGCCGGGCTGCCCCTTGTCCCTGCTGCGATGCTTCCTGCGCGCGGAGCGGATGGGCGCACGACATGGGTCACGCGCCACCGTCCCAAGGTGGATCGCATCGCCTGTCCGTGGCTTATCCGGCGCTTTGTCGACCCGCGCGCCCGGTTTCTTTTCGTCGCGCCCGCCACCGT
>JABDPT010000149.1 GCA_013042605.1 Paracoccaceae bacterium | reverse complement strand
GCGGTGTGACCGTTGCGGGGACCGCGCCCGGAAATCTGGCATCACTGCTGTCAACCCAGGTGATCGCCATGTCCGGCAAGGGCGCAAGCGTTTCGACAAGCGCACGGCCCACATGTCCCGCGCCATAGATCCACAGCCTGCGGGTCAGGCGATCGACAGGTTCGATCATCCAACCGCCCAGCATCTGCGGGCCAGGGGCGGTTCCTTGCGCCCGCGCCGAATTGAGAACGCGGGCCACGGCGAGCGGCATGTCCGCCGCTTCTCCCGGACAGGGCCGCGCGTGGACCGCGCCCAGAGTTGCAAATTTCTCGCCAGTCCAGATCTCGGTCAGCAGATCCACGCGGCCACCGCAGCATTGGCCAACGGACGGACCAAGCGGAACCCGGTCGAACCGATCCGTCCCATCTGCAAGCGTGGCAATGGCCCGCTCAGTCGCGGCAAGTTCAAGCGCGCCGCCGCCGATCGTCCCGCTCTGGCCACCGGGCCAGACGATCATCGCCGCCCCAACCTCGCGTGGGGTCGACCCCGCAACGCCTGCGACCACGACCCGGGCCACTGGACCGTGTTGCGCGATCAGCGCGGCAAGGGTTTCGCGCGACAGGCTCATAATCCACGCGCCCGGGTTATGGCGGCAAGCATTTCTTCCGCTGTCGCGGGGGCATGCAGGTCGGGGTAATGCGGACCACAGGACGACACGGCATCCGACAAAGCCATGAGCGCCGATATCCCCAGCATCAGGGGTGGCTCGCCCACCGCTTTCGACCGATAGATCGTGTCTTCGCGGTTGGCACCGTCCCAAAGGGCCACATTGAACACATCGGGCCGGTCCGAACAGGCTGGGATCTTGTAGGTAGAGGGCGCGTGCGTGCGCAACTGCCCCCGATCGTCCCAGACAAGTTCCTCGGTCGTCAGCCAGCCTGCGCCCTGAACGTATCCACCCTCGATCTGCCCGATATCCAGCGCAGGATTCAAAGAGGCACCGCAATCATGCAAAATATCGGCGCGCAGGACGCGGTTTTCGCCGGTCAGCGTATCGATCACCACCTCGGTGACCGCCGCGCCATAGGCGAAATAGAAGAACGGGCGGCCCACTCCCTTGATCCGGTCCCAGACGATTTTCGGCGTTTTGTAGAACCCCGTTGCCGACAGGCTGATCCGGTTCAAATAGGCTTCGCTGATCACCTCTTCGAAGGTCATCGCGTTTTCGCCCACCGTCACCTGACCGTCCGCGAACCGCACGTCGGACGCCTTCGCCTGATGGCGCCCGGCCACAAATTCGGCCAGCCGGTCACGGATCGTGTCGCAGGCCGCCTTGACCGCCATGCCGTTCAAGTCCGACCCGGACGAGGCCGCTGTGGCCGAGGTGTTGGGCACCTTGGCGGTATCCGTCGCGGTAATCTTGACCCGATCCACGCCGATACCGAACCGGTCCGCGGCGACCTGTGCCACCTTCTGAAACAGACCCTGTCCCATCTCGGTGCCGCCGTGGTTCATGTGGACCGATCCGTCCTGATAGACATGCACAAGCGCGCCGGCCTGGTTGAGATGGGTGAGCGTGAAGCTGATCCCGAATTTCACCGGTGTCAGGGCGATCCCTTTCTTGAGTACCGGGTTTTTCGCGTTCCAATCGGCCACTGCCGCACGACGGGCAGCATAATCGGACGTTTCGCACAGGCGGTCGGTCATCTCGTGCAGGATGAAATCCTCGACCTCCATGTGATATGGTGTCGTCTGGGGCGCCGCGCCCCCCTTCTTCTGGCTGGAAATATCCCCGCCGGAGGCATCGGCCATGGGCCGATAATAATTCGCCCGCCGAACAGCCAACGGATCGCGCCCAAGGTGGTGGGCGATATGATCCATCACGCGTTCCATCCCCAGCATGCCCTGTGGGCCACCGAAGCCGCGAAAAGCCGTCGCCGATTGCGTGTTCGTCTTCAGCCGGTGGCTTTCGATCCATACGTTAGGCAGGTGATAGGCGTTGTCGGCATGGAGCATCGCCCGGTCGGCCACCGGCAGGCTCAGATCCATCGACCAACCGCAGCGGCATAGCTGTAGGAAATCTACACCGCTGATGCGGCCATCGTCGTCGAAGCCAACGGTATATTGGATGCGAAAATCGTGGCGTTTGCCAGTGATTATCATGTCGTCGTCACGGTCATAGCGCATCTTGGCGGGCCGCCCGGTCAGGTCGGCCACCACCGCGCAGGAGACGGCGAGAGCGTTGCCCTGGCTTTCCTTGCCGCCGAAGCCCCCGCCCATGCGCCGCACCTCGCAGCGCACGGCATTCATCGGGCGGCCCAGCGCCTCGGCCACCTTATGCTGGATCTCTGTGGGATGTTGCGACGAGGAATGGACGATCATGTCCCCGCCTTCCTGCGGGAAAGCGAGCGCGGCCTGGCCCTCTAGATAGAAATGCTCCTGTCCACCGATGTCGATCGTGCCCTCGAGTACATTCTTTGCCGCGCCCAGGGCTGCTGCCGGATCTCCCTTGCAGTAGATCCGCGGCCCCTCTTCGAACCGGCTTTCGGCGTCGAGCGCCTCTTCAATCGTCAGGATCGCGGGGAGCTCTTCGTAGTCGATTTTCGCCAGCCGCGCGGCCTTCCGCGCCGAAAGGTGCGAGATCGCCGCGACAAGAAACACAGGCTGGCCGACATAGAACACTTCGCCCTCGGCCAGCATTGGCTCGGCCGAGGGCGACGGCGAGACGTCGTTGTGATGGGGCAAGTCTTCCGCCACCAGTACCGCCACAACGCCCGGAGCGGCGCGCACCGCTGACAGGTCCATCGCGGTGATCCGCCCGCGAGCAACCTCTGACGTGCCGAACGCAAGATGCAGGCAGTTCGCCGGAACCGGAATATCGTCGACATAGCGCGCGGCTCCGGTGACGTGCAGCGGCGCGGCATCGTGGGGCAGGGGTTTGGCGACACTCATGGGGCCACCTTGAGAACGTCCGTCGCCGTCCCACAGCGTTCGAGGAAATACCGTCGCAACATGTTTTGCGCGGTCGCCAGCCGATATTCTGCACTGGCGCGCATGTCGCTGAGGGGCGTGAAATCCTCTGCGAAGCGGGGGACTGCCGCGTCGATGGTCGATTCAGTCCACGGTTGTCCGATAAGGGCGGCTTCGACGTGGGATGCCCGTTTGGGGATGCCAGCCATGCCACCGAAAGCGATGCGTGCGGATCGGACCGTGTCATTCTCAACCGTCACGTTGAAACACCCGCAGACAGCCGAGATATCCTGATCGAACCGCTTGGAAAGCTTGTAACAGCGCAGGTTCGGAGCGGTTTTCGGAAGGCTCACGCCCTCGACAAATTCGCCGGGGGTGCGGTCCTGTTTACCGTAGTCGATGAAGAACTCTTCGATCGGCATGCTGCGGCGGCTGTCGCTCTTGCGCAAATGAAGCGTTGCGCCAAGCGCGATCAGCGCCGGCGGATTGTCCCCGATGGGCGAGCCGTTGGCGATGTTTCCGCCAATCGTCGCCGCCTGCCGCACCTGGTCGGACCCATAGCGGCGGACGAGCTCGCCGTAGGACGGATGATGTTCGTAAAGGGTCGGCAAAACCTCGGCCATGGAAAGCGCCGCCCCGAACCTGATCGTGTCGCCGTCGATCTCGGTTTGGCGAAGGTCCCGAACGCCGCCGAGAAAAGCGACGGGCGCAAGGTCACGCAGAGACTTGGTGACCCAAAGCCCGACATCGGTGGCCCCGGCGATCAGTGTGCCGTCCGGGTTCTCGGCGTACCACGCGGCGAGAGCATCGGAACTGCGCGGCATGAAACAGTTTTCGTCCGAGATGGTATCTGTGCCGGGGGGCATATCACGCATCCAGTCCGGTACCGGCGTGCTTTCGGCGGCCTTTGCCGCGCGGATGATCGGGGCATATCCGGTGCAGCGGCAGAGGTTGCCAGCAAGCTGATCGTCGTGATCGGTACGCCCGTTCAGATGTGCGGTGGCCATCGAGACGACGAACCCCGGCGTACAGAACCCGCATTGCGATCCGTGATGCGCAATCATGGCCTCTTGCACCGGATGCAGCGCGCCTTTGGGGCCCGAGATACCTTCGACGGTCCGCACAGCCTTGCCGTGAAGCTGGGGCAGGAACAGGATGCATGCATTCAGCGCGCGTGCGCCCCCGTCGTCGGTGATCATCACCGTACAGGCGCCACAGTCGCCTTCGTTGCAGCCTTCTTTCGTGCCGGTCAGTCCCCGGTCTTCGCGCAGCCAGTCAAGCAGTGTGCGCGTGGGTGGCACGTCGCCCAGATGCACGGTCTCTCCGTTCAGAAGGAACGAGATGTCTGCCATGGCGAATTGACCAAAACCGCTTTCTTTTTGGCGGAAACTCCGCGAATGCGCTGACCCGATGCGGTGGAAAGCCTGCGCCTCTCCCAGCCATAACAAAAGCGCGGGTGGGGCCGTTGCGCAACCCTGCTGACCGCCAAGAGGGTGGAAGCAGTTTCAAGAATCGCTTGAAAACGAAGCGAATGGTCAGTTTTTAAGCAATGATGCGATGGGGTTAGAGCGTTTGCACAAGTGCGTCGAGCTGTTCGAGCGCGGTGCTCCAGCCATCCTTGAACCCCATGGCTTCATGCTTTTTCCGCGCCTCGGCATCGGGATGCATGACATGCGCCGCATAAAGTGTGCCGCCGTCGGCCGGTGTCAGGGTGATGTCAGCGGTCATGAAGGGCGTCGCAGCAGGGCGAAACCCGACAGTAAGCGCGTCGGTGATAACGATCCGGCGCATAGGCTCGATCAGCAGGAAACATCCTTCCCCGGGGAATACCGTTCCATCCGGCAGTTTCATGGTGGGCGATGACCGTCCCCCGGGCTTCAGGTCATTATTGACCTCAACCACCTCGACAGGCTTGGGGACGTACCACTGGGCGAACAGGTCTGGCTCGGTCCAGCAGCGCCAGATCGTTTCGGGCGTTGCACGGATCAGGCGTTCGAGTTTCAGGTCCAGGTCTGCGTCGAAGTCAGTCATCATTGCTGGCCTCTGCATGGTCTTTCATTCGATCCATCACCGCGACGCAACCGGGCAACCGGGTATCAAGGCTGTCACCGCCATCAAGAAAAACGACCTGTTCGGTATAGGTGGCCTGCGCGCCGCCCTCGGCCGGCTCAATCGCGACGGTCGCCTGGCTGACCGAAATCGGGCCGGTGTTACCCAGCATCGTGTAGCCATAAATTAGACGCGACGCGGGCAAGACGTGAAAGAGATGGCTTTCATAGCGGAAGCTTCCGACCTCGGGATGCGTGAACCGCACCCGTTCGAACCCGCCTTCGATCAGGTCCGCGTCATAGGTGTCGTGGGTCCAACCATTCCCGTTCCAACAGAACCATTCTTCCTTGAGCCTTGCGTCCGTCCAAAGGCGAAAGACCGTTTCGGGTCGCGCCGCGATGAGGCGGGCGATGTCGAAAGTCTGGAATTCACAAGTCATCGGCTTGGGACCTTTCAATTCGCTCTGCAAGTGCGGCCAGCCGATCAAATCGGTCTTCCCAGACCTCGCGTTGCCGGGTGAGCCAGTGTTCGGCTTCGGCCAGTGGCGCCGCCTCGATATGAACGACGCGGACGCGACCCTTTTTCTCGGTCCGCACGAGACCCGATGCCTCAAGTACCTTGATGTGTTTGAGGAAGGTGGGAAGGGCGATGTCATGGGGGGCATGAAGCTCTCCCACGGCGGCGGGGCCTTCGACCAAACGCTCGATCACGGCCCGGCGCGTAGGGTCCGAGATGGCGGAGAAAAAGCTGTCTAAATGGTTAGCCATGTGGCTAAGTAAACAGAATATCCCGCGAAGTCAATAAACTTTGCCGATTGGCTAACTGTTTACGCTTTTCGCCGCCGCTGACAGTTCATACTGTGCCGCGCATGAGCAGTTCCCCACGATTCATTCACCTTCGCCTTCACTCCGAATACTCGCTTCTGGAAGGCGCTGTCCGGTTGAAGAAATTGCCCGGTCTTTGCCGTGATCTGGGCATGCCAGCCGTGGCGTTGACCGATACCAACAACATGTTTGCGGCGCTTGAGTTTTCCGTGTCGGCGCTGGAAGCCGGGATCCAACCCATCGTCGGCTGTCAAATCGACCTGGCCGACCAGGCTGTGCCTGGTGAGCGGCCAATACCGCCCGCGCCCCTTGTTCTGCTGGCCCAGAACGAAGAGGGCTATGCCAATCTGATGAAGCTGAATTCGCGGCTCTACCTCGAGGCTGAGAAGGATCGCCCCTGGGTCTCGCTCGATGATCTTGGCCTTCATTGTGCGGGCCTGATCTGTCTGACAGGTGGTCCGGATGGCCCGGTGGGTCGGTTGCTACGCAATGGCCGGCGTGAACCTGCAGAGGCACTTGTAAAACGCCTGGCAGAGATGTTTGGCGACCGCCTTTACATCGAATTGCAGCGGCATCCGGGCGAAGATGGCCAACCGCCCGAGGCAGAGCGTCAGTCAGAGCGCGGGCATGTTGAGATCGCTTATGCGATGGGTTTGCCCCTGGTGGCGACCAATGACGTCTATTTCCCCAAGCCCGACATGTACGAGGCGCATGACGCGCTGATCTGTATCGCCGAGGGCGCGTATGTCGATCAGCAAGAGCCGCGACGGCACCTGACCGCGCAGCATTACCTAAAGTCACCGTCCGAAATGGCAGCGCTGTTTGCCGATCTGCCCGAGGCCATCGAGAATACTGTCGAAATTGCCCGCCGCTGTGCTTTTGCCGTGAGCCGTCACGACCCGATCCTGCCGCGCTTTGCCGAGAATGAGGTGGAAGAACTTCGGCGGCAGGCCGAAGAGGGGCTGAAAGAACGGTTGGCCGTCATCCCACACGCGGCACCGGTCGAAGAGTATGAAAAACGGCTGGAATTCGAGCTGGGGATCATCGAGGGGATGGGCTTTCCCGGCTATTTCCTGATCGTGGCCGATTTCATCAAATGGGCGAAAGACCATGACATCCCGGTGGGTCCGGGCCGGGGGTCGGGCGCGGGAAGCCTTGTGGCCTATGCGCTGACCATCACCGACCTTGATCCCTTGCGCTATTCGCTTCTGTTTGAACGCTTCCTGAACCCTGAACGCGTGTCGATGCCTGACTTCGACATCGATTTCTGCATGGACCGGCGCGAGGACGTGATCGCCTATGTGCAGGAAAAATACGGGCGCGATCGGGTGGGGCAGATCATCACCTTCGGCGCACTTCTGTCGAAGGCGGCGGTGCGCGATGTGGGGCGGGTGTTGCAGATGCCCTATGGGCAGGTGGATCGCCTTTCGAAGATGATCCCGGTGGAAGGTGTCAAACCCGTCAGCATCGAACAGGCGCTTGCCCAGGAAGAGCGGCTTCGATCCGAAGCCAAGGCCGAAGAGGTCGTCGACCGGCTTTTGAAATACGGGATGCAGGTCGAGGGGTTGCTGCGCAATGCGTCGACCCATGCCGCCGGTGTCGTGATCGGTGACCGCCCCTTGGACGAGCTTGTGCCGCTTTACCGGGATCCACGGTCGGATATGCCGGCCACGCAGTTCAACATGAAATGGGTTGAACAGGCAGGGTTGGTGAAGTTCGACTTTCTCGGGCTCAAGACCCTGACGGTTATTCAAAACGCGCTCGAGTTGCTCAAGGCGCGTGGTGTCGAGTTTGATATCAACACCATCCCGCTGGATGACGAAAAGACCTATCGCCTTTATGCACAGGCCAAAACCGTTGCGGTGTTTCAGGTGGAAAGCTCGGGCATGATGGATGCGCTGCGGCGCATGAAGCCCACATGCATCGAAGACATCATCGCGCTTGTGGCCCTTTATCGCCCCGGCCCGATGGAAAACATTCCGACCTTCTGCGAGGTCAAGAACGGGTTGCGCGAGCGTGAATACCTGCACCCGTCGATCGATCACATTCTGGATGAGACACAGGGCATCATCGTTTATCAGGAACAGGTGATGCAGATCGCGCAGGAAATGGCGGGCTACAGCCTTGGTGGAGCCGACCTGTTGCGCCGCGCGATGGGTAAGAAGATTCAGGCGGCGATGGATGCCGAGAAGCCGAAATTCCTCAAAGGGGCGGCGGAAAACGGGGTGGATGAAAAGAAGGCCACCGAAGTTTGGAACCTTCTCGATAAATTCGCCAATTACGGTTTCAACAAATCCCATGCGGCCGCTTATGCAGTCGTCAGCTATCAAACGGCGTGGCTGAAGGCGAATTACCCGGTGGAGTTCATGGCGGGGGTCATGAACTGCGATTTGCACCAAACCGACAAGCTGGCGGTGTTTGCCGAAGAGCTGCGGCGCGGGCTTAATATCGAGATCGTGCCACCTTGCGTGAACCGGTCCGAGGCGCGGTTCAGCGTGGCGGATGGCAAGCTGGTCTATGCGCTGGGTGCGCTGAAGAATGTCGGCGTGGAGGCGATGCGGCTGGTTGTCGAGGCGCGGCGCGGCGACGACGGCGAGCGGCCCTTTGCGACGCTTTATGATTTCGCGCGTCGGGTCGATCTCAAGCGTGTGGGCAAGCGCCCGCTGGAAATGCTGGCGCGTGCGGGGGCCTTTGATCAGCTTGATCCCAATCGCCGTCGGGTCTTTAATTCGCTCGATGCCCTGACGGCCTATTCCGCCGCGATCCACGATCAGCGCGGATCGGCACAAGTGTCGCTTTTCGGCGAAGCGGGCGACGATTTGCCCGAACCCCGCCTTGCGCCCGTCGACGACTGGCTGCCCAATGAACGCCTGACCGAAGAACATACCGGTATCGGTTTCTATCTCTCGGGCCATCCGCTTGATGACTATATGGGTCCGCTCAAGCGCAAGGACGTGCTGTCACTCGCACAGGTGGAAGAACGTGCCGCGCAAGCGCCGCTTGTCGCCAAGATGGCCGGGGCGGTTGCAGGGCGGCAGGAACGCAAATCGGCGCGGGGCAACCGGTTTGCCTTTGTCCAGCTTTCCGATCCGTCGGGATCCTACGAGGTCACCGTGTTCTCAGACACGCTGGAGATCGCGCGCGATCATCTGGAACCCGGCACGAATGTCGTTCTGACGGTCGAGGCGAACATGGAGGCCGAGCAGCTCAAACTGCTGGCGCGGTCGATTGTGCCGATTGACAC
>JABDPT010000148.1 GCA_013042605.1 Paracoccaceae bacterium | reverse complement strand
CGAAAATGCTGCGCCCGCTTCTTTTCGCGCCGCCTTCCATGCCCATCGGTGTGCTTTTGCAGAAGATGCAGTCGGACCGCACGCATATGGCGCTGGTGATCGACGAATATGGCGGCGTCGACGGGCTTGTGACGATCGAGGACCTGATCGAACAGGTCATCGGCGAGATCGAGGATGAACACGACATCGCCGAGGGCCGCTTCTGGACCGAGGAAAAGCCCGGCTGTTACCTTGCCCAGGCGCGTACCCCGGTCGATGAGTTTCAGGCCGAGATCGGGCGCAGGCTGGTCGATGAGGATGACGAGGAAGAGATCGACACGCTGGGCGGACTGGTCTTCATGCTGGCCGGGCGCGTCCCCGCGCGGGGCGAGGTGATCCACCACCCCGATGGCCCCGACTTCGAAGTGGTCGATGCCGATCCGCGCCGGATCAAGCGGCTTAGGGTGCGTATGGCGGCGCCTGCCGATGGCTGACACCCCGGCCGGGCCGCTTGTGCCGGACCGGCTGCGCGCGACGGCGCCGAAACTGCGCTTTTGGCTGGCGGTGGTGTCGGGGGCGCTGGCGGCCTTCGGTCAGGCGCCCTTCTCGCTTCAGGTGATCGCGGTTCTGGGGCTGGCGGGTGGCTTTGTGCTCGGCGCCTCGGCCGACAGCCTGCGCCGCGCGCTCTGGCTGGGCTGGGCCTTCGGCACCGGGTATTTCGCGGTCGCGCTCAACTGGATCGTCGAACCGTTTTTGGTCGATATCGCGCGCCATGGCTGGATGGCGCCCTTTGCGCTTATCCTGCTTTCGGGCGGGCTTGCGCTTTTCTGGGGGGCGGCCTTCGGCCTTGCGCACCGGCTGGGGCCGACGCCTGCGCGCTTTGCCTTGGCCTGGGTGCTGGCGCTTTCGCTTGCGGAACTGGCGCGGGGCTATGTGCTGACCGGATTTCCATGGGCGCTGATCGGGCATATCTGGATCGACAGCGCGGGCGTGCAGCTTGCCGCGTTCATCGGCCCCAATGGGCTGACCCTTCTGACGCTGGCGCTTGTCGCGGGCGTCGCCACGCTATTGATGCAGACGCGCCGCACGGCGTGGGTATTGGCGGCCCCGCTGCCTTTCCTCGCCCTGGGCGCACTTGGGCAATCCATGGTGCCGCTCGCGCAGGACGACGCGCGCGGGCCCATCGTGCGGCTGATCCAGCCCAACGCCCCGCAAGACCAGAAATGGGACCCCAAACATGTCCAAACCTTCTATCGCCGCCAGCTTGCCTTCACGGGCGAGGCGGCCAGCACGCCGCCCGACCTGATCGTCTGGCCGGAATCGGCCATTCCTTGGCGGCTGAACCAGGCAAGCGAAGCGCTGGCCCAGATGGCCAAGGCGGCGAATGGCGTGCCGGTGATCGTGGGCCTCCAGCGGCGCGACGGGCTTTTGGCCTTCAACGCGCTCGCCGTCATCGACCCCGATGGCACGGCCACGCATGTCTATGACAAGCACCACCTTGTTCCCTTCGGCGAATACATCCCCTTCGGCGATTTCGCGAAACGCTTCGGCATCCGCAGTTTCGCGGCACAGGACGGGTTCGGCTTCACGCCGGGGCCGGGGCCGCAGGTGCTTGACCTCGGCCCCCTTGGCACCGCGCTCCCGCTGATCTGTTACGAGGCGATCTTTCCCCAGAACATCACCGGCGCGGCCGCCCGGCCCGACTACCTCTTGCACCTGACCAATGACGCCTGGTTCGGTGAGGTTTCGGGCCCCTATCAGCACCTCGCGCAGGCCCGTCTGCGCGCCGTCGAACAGGGGCTGCCGATGGTGCGGGTGGCCAATACAGGGATCTCGGCCGTCATCGACCCATGGGGCCGGATCACCGCGTCGATCCCGCTGGGCGAGGCGGGCTGGATCGACGAGGCGCTGCCTGCCGCGCGCCCGCCCACGCTCTATTCCCGCACCGGCGATCTGCCTGTTACGGCCCTGATCGCACTGGGTCTCTTGGTTCTCTTAACGCTGGCCATGCGAAATAGGCATTGACGCCTTCGCACCTGCCGCGTAGGCCCTTTTGACCCCGGTCACAACGGCTTCCTGGCGTGGCGCGGCGGACGGTAATGGAGCATGTATCATGTCACGACAGAATTATACATTCACCTCTGAAAGCGTTTCAGAGGGGCATCCCGACAAGGTGTGCGACCGCATTTCCGATGCGGTGCTCGACGCCTTTCTGACCGAAGAACCGCAGGCGCGCGTGGCCTGCGAAACCTTCGCCACCTCATCGATGGTGGTCATCGGGGGCGAGGTGGGGCTGTCGGATCAGGAACGGCTCAAGGATTACATGGGTCGGATCAGCCAGATCGCCCGCGATTGCATCAAGGATATCGGCTATGAGCAGGACAAGTTTCACTGGAACACCTGCCATGTGCTGAATTTTCTGCACGAACAATCAGCCCATATTGCCAAGGGCGTGAATGCCGATGGCAACAAGAAGGATGAAGGCGCCGGCGATCAAGGCATCATGTTCGGCTATGCCGTCGATGAAACGCCAGAGCTTATGCCCGCCCCGATCCAGTATTCGCACGCAATCCTCCGGCGGCTGGCCGAAGTGCGCAAATCGGGCGCCGAACCAACCCTGCGCCCCGATGCCAAGTCTCAGCTTTCGCTGCGCTATGAAAACGGCAAACCGGTTGAGGTGACGTCCGTCGTGCTCTCGACCCAGCACGAAAGCGAAGACCAGACCTCCGACGACATCCGCGCGATTGTCGAACCCTATATCCGCGAAGTGCTGCCGACCGAATGGCTCACTGACAAGACCGAGTGGTGGGTGAACCCCACCGGCACCTTCGTCATCGGCGGGCCCGATGGCGACGCAGGGCTGACGGGCCGCAAGATTATCGTCGACACCTATGGCGGCGCGGCTCCCCATGGCGGCGGCGCGTTTTCCGGCAAGGACCCGACCAAGGTCGACCGGTCGGCGGCCTATGCCGCGCGCTATCTCGCCAAGAACATCGTGGCGGCCGGGCTGGCCAAACGCTGCACGCTGCAGCTTTCCTATGCGATCGGCGTGTCCAAGCCGCTGTCGATCTATATCGACACCTATGGCACCAGCGAGGTGCCGCCCGAAGTGATCGAGGCGGCGATCCCCAAGGTGATGGACCTCAGCCCCCGCGGCATCCGCGAACACCTCGGCCTCAACCGCCCGATCTATCAGCGCACGGCTGCCTACGGCCATTTCGGCCGCACGCCGGATGCCGATGGCGGGTTCAGCTGGGAAAAGACGGATCTGGTCGAGGCGCTGAAGAGCGAGCTTTAGGCGGGCGGTACCTGCTGCGTCCTATCGCAGACATCGGTCTGGTGGCCTGATCTACCGCGCCGCCGTTTGCGCCGGGGCGCGTGCAACGCGCCTAGGGTTCGACAAGGTCGAAAACCGACAGGGCGAGCGCGAGGGTGGCCTTGGGGTCTTCACCTCTCGCGCGTTGATCCAGCGCCAACCCGATCTGGGCATGAA
>JABDPT010000145.1 GCA_013042605.1 Paracoccaceae bacterium | reverse complement strand
GCCCGTCAAATATCTAAAATATATAGGCTTTTCTGCAGAAACCGCTCGCCCGCACCAAGCAGAATCGACGGGAAATGCGGGTTGTTGGGCGCGTCGGGCCAAAGCTGCGGCTCAAGCGCGATACCATCCGGCCGCCCACAATAGACCTGAAGTGCGGGGGCGACGGAATGCACTTCAAGCCGCTCGCCGCCGGGCCCCGTGACCGCGGCCATCAGGCGCAGCGCGCCCTCTGACGGCGCAAAGCAGTAGCAATTGTCCAGCATCGCGGTCGGTTCAACCGGTTGCCGCAGATCGAAGGCAGAGCCCGCCACGTCCGCGATTTCCCCGGTCGGATAACTATCGGCATTGCGCGGCAAATACTGCGCTGCCGGCACATGCAGTCGGTGCCCGGCCCAGCTATCCCCGCTCAACCGCCAATAGGGATGAAATACCGGGTTCATCAGGGTTAGCGCATCGGTGCCGGCCGTGATCGTGACGCCAAGCGTCCGGTCATCGGTCAGGGCATAGGTCGTTCGCAGGGTGCGATTGCCGGGAAAGCCCCCTTCGCCATCCGGCAGATTGACCTCGAACGTCACATGGTCGGCACGGCGCTCAACAATCTCCCACAGCTTGCCATGACTGCCCGTGGATCCCGAATGCAGGCATATCCGGCCGTCCTGATTGGCCTCGAACCGGTACTCTTTCCCGCCGATCATCGCCCGCGCGCCCGAGATACGATTTGCCACCGGTCCGATGATTGAATTGGCGGCGATGTCCGGCCCTTCGTACCCCGCGACCGTATCCGACGACGCGACCAGATTGCCGGACGCGCCTTTCGTGACCTCATGCACCCGCGCCCCGTGGGCCAGACACACCACGCGAAGATCACCGTTTTGCAGCGTGACCTGTCGCACATCGCGCCCATCGCGCGTTTGGCCAAAGACGCCTATCTCGCCCACCACCGCACCTCTGCCGGGGCCAGTTCCATACCATCGAAGGTGGCAGGTTCCGGCCCGTAGTTGAATGCAAACCGCAGGGTTTCAGTGTCGCGGAGGCGAATGCCTTCCGGAAGTTGCGTCGTCTCAACCCCCCGCTCGGTGCAGAGGTCGGTGAGCAATCGCGCCCAAAGCGCCTCGTCCGGCCACCCGGCGAGATAGCGTAACGTGCCATCGCCGATCAGCGCAGGCTGGCCTCCTTCGGTCACCAGTGAACTGGGGGCCTCGGTTTGCAAATGCTCAAACCATTTTTCGAAGGTGCCGCCACCGGCGACGGGCACTTGCGCGCCTGGGGGCAGGCTCTCGACCTGCGCCACCACAGCGTCCAGACCCGGCAGGTCAGGGGGCAGGGGTATTGGAATCGACATTTCTTCGGTTTTGGAGCCACTGCGCGGGCCGATTAGGGCGGTTCCGCCAAACCGCGCCAGCGCCGCGGTCAACGCCTGCGGCATCGTCATCAACCCCGGGGTCAGCACCAAGGCATAGCCGTCAATCGCGGCCTCCCGCGCATCGACGAAATCCACTGAAAGCCCCAGCTTGCGGAGCGCGCGATAGGCCGAAAAGACCAACCCGAAATAGCTGAAATCCGCCCCTTGCGGTTGTACGTCCCACGCCCAGGATGATGCGTAGTCAAATACGATGGCGACCTGCGCTTTTCGCGGCGCAACCTCTCCGACCTCGCCCAATTCACGCCCGACCTGCGCGGCCTCGCCATGTCCCACGGCCTCTGCACTATCGGGACGCAAGAGGCCCGCATGCATCTGTTCCTGCGCGAACGGCGCCTGTCGCCAGCGGAAGAAACACACGGCCTCCGCGCCATGGGCAATCGCCTCCCACGCCCAAAGTCGAACCATGCCCGGCAGTGGCGCGGGGTTCCAGGGTGCCCAGTTCACCGGGCCCGGCTGTTGTTCCATCACCCACCAGCGGCCACGCCCGACGGCGCGATAAAGGTCATGGTGAAACGCCTGCATATCCGGGTCGCCCTGCCGCAGGTATCGCGCCTTGTGGGCGTCATCGCCGGGCGTCCGGTCCAT
>JABDPT010000142.1 GCA_013042605.1 Paracoccaceae bacterium | reverse complement strand
TATGTAAGTGATGTCTTACGGTAAGCCTTAGCTTACGCATCCTCCCGAAAACCATGAAAGCCGTGCCATGGGTCTGATGATCGAGGGAACCTATCATGCCGAGGATCCGGGGCCGGATACCCAGCTTGACGGGGAGTTTCAGCGCCAGCGCGCGACGATCCGAAACTGGATCACGGCGGACGGTCCGTTCACGCCGGACGCTGTGCGCTATCACCTTTATGCGGCGTGGAACTGTCCCTGGGCGCATCGGGTTCTTCTGGTTCTGGCGCTGAAAAACCTCCCCATCACAGTATCTTACGCCCGTCCACGCCGCACGGCCGATGGCTGGATCTATGACGCGGAGGGTCCTTTTGCCGATGCGCTGATGGGTGTGGCGAGCTTGCATGAGGTCTATGCCCGCGCGCGCCCGGCCTATACCGGGCGGATCACCGTGCCGCTTTTGTGGGATCGCGAGACCGACAGCGCGGTGTCCAACGAAAGCGCCGATATCGTGCGGATGCTGGCGCGCCAGTTTCCCGGCGGGCCGGAGCTGTGCCCGCCTGATCTGGAAGAGGAGATCGACCGCTGGAATGCGCTGATCTATGCCCGGGTCAATAACGGCGTGTACCGCGCCGGGTTCGCGCGGACGCAAGAGGCCTATGACACCGGCGTGACCGCGCTTTTCGAGACGCTGGACGAGATCGAGGCTCGGCTGGCGACCGCCCGCTACCTGTGCGGCGACCGGTTTACCGAGGCCGATCTGCGCCTGTTCCCGACGCTGGCGCGGTTCGATGTGGCCTATCACTATGCGTTCAAGTGCAACATCCGGCGGATACAGGATTACCCGCATCTTTGGGGCTGTGCGCGCGAGATCTATGCGATGCCGGGTGTGGCCGGGACGGTCACGCCAGAGATCTACAAGCAGGGCTATTTCTCGAAAAGCCCGCTGCGCAATCCGCTGGGCATCGTGCCGGCGGGGCCGGTGGTGGATTGGAGCGGGCCGCATGAGCGGCATCTGATCGGGTGACAGGCGGTGGTTGCGTTAGCGCAATCACGCGGGCGTCCCGGTCCTGTATACTTCCCAGCGGGGAGGACAGGAGCCATGTCCGCAAAAGCCGTCACATTCGGAATTGCCATCGCCCTGTCGCTGGCAGCGGTTGCGGGATGGGCCGAGACCGACGCTTGCGACGGTGGCGGGCTTGCGGTGACGGCACCCGAGACCGCGCTGGCCGAGCGCGTGTGTTCGGTTGCGGTGGCGGCACGGGAGAGGATGGCGGCCTGTGACCTGCGCCAAAGCCAGCCGATTTCGATCATCATTCAGAAAGGGGTGGTCGTGGATGCCTTCGAGTGCCTTGGCGCATTCCATTGCGACACCAATGAGATCGAACTGATCCATCCCCAGGCGCTTGCCGAAAATGTGCCAGCCTCGCGCACCTATGCCGGGTTGTCGCCCATGGCGGTATTCGACAGCCTTGTGGTGCATGAGATGGCCCATGCCCTGCTTGAACAAACACTGGGAGAGCGTGAGGTCGGCGTGGCCGCCCATGAATACGTCGCCTATGCGATGCAGCTTTCGAGCCTGAGCCCCGAGGATCGGGCCATATTCACCGCGCAGTATAGCGCACAGGCCAGCGGCACCAGCGATGGCTTGAACGCCATCGTGATGATGTTCGCGCCCGGGGCCTTTGCCACCAGCGCATGGATGCATTTCACCGAGCCCGGCAATGGATGCGCCTTCGTCGAAGACCTGATCGAAGGACGTGCAATACTCGATTTGCCGCCTTTGTGATCCGCATCACCGCTTGACCCCACCGTCCGCGCGGTATCTGCTGACGGGTATGCTGGCCTATGTGATCCGCCGCGTCTTGCAATCCATCCTCGTCCTTCTGGTCGTGGGTCTTGTGGCGTTTTCGATGTTCCGCTTTGTCGGCGACCCGATCGACAACATGCTGGGGCAGGAACGCACGCAGGCCGATATTGAACGGCTGCGCGCCCAGCTTGGCCTCGATCAGCCCTTCCCGGTGCAATACGGGAAGTTCCTCGCCAACGCCGTACAGGGCAATTTCGGGGTGAGTTACCGGCAGGGCCGCCCCGTCGCTACCATCATCGCCGAGCGCGCGCCCGCCACGCTTGAACTTGCCGCCGTATCCGGGCTTTTCGCGATCCTGGGAGGGATCGCACTTGGCGTGTTCACGGCCATCCGGCGCGATGGCATCGCGTCGAACGTCATCATGACCGTGTCGCTGATCGGGGTGTCCCTGCCCACGTTTCTGATCGGGATATTATTGATCTACATATTCTCGGTCGAACTTGACATGCTGCCGAGCTTTGGCCGGGGCGAGACCGTGATGATCGGCGGTTGGTCGACGGGATTCCTGACGAAATCGGGTTTGTTGGCGCTGATCCTGCCGGCGATCACGCTGGGACTTTACCAGATGACGTTGATCATGCGGCTGGTGCGGTCCGAGATGCTTGAGGTGCTGCGGCAGGATTACATCCGCTTTGCCCGTGCGCGGGGCCTGCGGGAACGGTCGGTCAATTTCCGCCACGCGCTCAAGAACACGCTGGTGCCGGTGATCACGGTAACGGGGCTGCAACTGGGCAGCATCATCGCTTTTGCGATCATCACCGAGACGGTGTTTCAGTGGCCCGGCGTCGGGCTTCTTTTCATCAACGCGATCCAGTTCGTCGATATTCCGGTGATGGCCGCCTATCTGATGCTGATCTCGGTGATGTTCGTGGGCATCAACCTGATCGTCGATCTGCTTTACTTCGCCATCGACCCGCGGTTGCGGGCGGATAACGCGGGGGCGCATTGATGGACCGGTTCGCGAAAAAGGGGGCCGCATGACCGATACCCCGATTGAAAAACCGCGCGTAACAGCCGCGCCCGTGTCCGAGCCTTCGGCCCTGCAACGGTTCGCGACGTCGGATT
The DNA here is from genome assembly GCA_013042605.1 of Paracoccaceae bacterium. Classification (GTDB taxonomy): domain Bacteria; phylum Pseudomonadota; class Alphaproteobacteria; order Rhodobacterales; family Rhodobacteraceae; genus JABDPT01. The sequence continues at coordinate 697 of JABDPT010000142.1, read as the reverse complement.
TCTTCTGGAAATTCAAGCGCTCGCCCGTGGCAGTGGTGAGCTTTGCGGTCACGCTGCTGCTTGTCCTCTCGGCGGTTTTGGCGCCGCTCATTGCGCCGCACAACCCGTTCGATCCGGGCTCGCTCAACCTGATGAACGGGTTTTCGGCGCCGATGGAGCCCAATGCCTTTACCGGCGACACCTTCTGGCTGGGCACCGACGATCAGGGGCGGGATGTGTTCTCGACCATCCTTTATGGCATGCGCATATCGCTGTTCGTGGGGGCGGCGGCGGTTCTGTTCGCGATGGTGCTGGGCGTCACGCTGGGCCTTGTCGCGGGCTATATCGGCGGCTGGACCGAGACGATCATCATGCGCATCGCCGATGTGCAGCTGACCTTTCCGTCGATTCTTGTGGCGATGCTGATCTTTGGCATCGCGAAGGGGTTTACGCCGGTCGAATATCGCGACCAGATGGCGATCTGGGTGCTGATCATCGCGATTGGCCTGTCTGACTGGGTGCAGTTCGCCCGCGTGGTGCGCGGCGCGACTTTGGTCGAGCGGAACAAGGAATACGTGCAGGCGGCGCGGCTGATCGGGCGGCGGTCTCCGGCGATCATGCTGAGGCACATCCTGCCGAATGTCCTGTCTCCGGTGCTGGTGATCGCAACAATATCGCTGGCGCTGGCAATTATCGCCGAGGCGACGCTGTCGTTTCT
>JABDPT010000140.1 GCA_013042605.1 Paracoccaceae bacterium | reverse complement strand
GCGGCGGTCATGTCCTATGTGCGACTGACGGTGCGTGTGCGCGCCGTCGGCCTGCTTTTCGTCGCGATCATCGGCGGCGGTGCGGCGGTGGCGACAGCGGTCTTCCTGCCCCGTCTGGAATACCTGCCCGAAGGCAACCGGAACCTTGTCTTCGGCCTGATCATCCCGCCGCCCGGCTATAACCTCGCCACGACCGAAACCATCGCCAAGCGCATCGAAAACGTCGCCCAGCCGCTGTGGGAAGCCGCCCCGGCCACCGAAACCGAAGACGGCACCCCAGCCATCGAAGGGTTCTTCTTCGTGGCCACGCCCGGCAACAGCTTTGTCGGCGCCGCGGCCGTTGATGGTACGCGCGCGGGCGAACTGATCCCCGTGCTGTCCCGCCCGATCTTCGCCGAACCGGGCACCTTCGGCTTCATGACCCAGCCGTCGCTCTTCGGGCGCGGTGTGGGCGGCGGGCGCACCATCGAATTGAACGTCTCGGGGCAAGATCTCGAGGCGATCCTTGGCGTGGCCGGTCAGGCCGCCGGTATCGTTGCCCAGCGCCTGCCCCGGTCCGAAGGCCACCAGTTCCGCCCGATCCCGGGGCTGGAGCTTGGCGCGCCAGAGGTCCGGCTTGTGCCCGACCGGCTTCGCCTTGCTGACGCGGGGCTCGACAGTTCGGGGCTCGCGGCGACCGTCGATGCCTTCAATGACGGGCTGCGCGTGGCCGAAATCACCGTGGGTGCGGAACGGCTGAACCTTGTTCTCAAGGGAGATCCACAGCTTCAGGGCGACCAGCGCACGCAGGATATCGGCCGCTACCCGGTGGTCACGCCATCGGGTGATATCCTGCCCGTATCCGCCTTGGCGGATGTCATCGTCACGGCGGGCCCCACCGAAATTCGCCACCGCGACCGGCTGCGCACCGTTACGCTTGAGGTGCGCCCCGCCGATAACCTGCCGCTGGAGGCGGCGGTGGAGTTGCTGCAAACCGAAGTCGTTGACGTTCTGACCGCGCAGGGCCTGCCCGATGGCGTGCGGCTGAGCGTGTCCGGCACCGCCGACCAGTTGAGCCAGACGTGGGACGCGATCCAGATCAACCTGCTTGTCGCCCTGATCATCGTCTTTCTGGTGATGGCCATCCTCTTTGAAAGCTTCGTGCTGCCGCTGGTGATCCTGATCTCGGTTCCCGTCGCGGCGGCGGGGGGTGTCGGCGGGCTTGCGCTTCTCAATACCTTTCAGGTGCAACCGCTTGATATGCTGACGCTTCTTGGCTTCATCATTCTGGTGGGCATCGTCGTGAACAACGCGATCCTGATCGTGCACCAGACCCTCTATCACCTGCGCGAAGAGGGGATGCCCCCCGTTGCCGCGATCGAGGAAGCCACGCGCAATCGCATTCGTCCGATCTTCATGTCGACGCTGACAAGCGTGATGGGGATGCTGCCGCTCGTGGTCATTCCGGGCGAAGGGTCCGAGCTTTATCGCGGGCTTGGGGCGGTGGTCGTGGGTGGCCTGTCGATGTCGGCGTTTCTGACCTTGCTGACCGTGCCGCCCCTGCTGCGGCTTGCGCTAAGCGGGTCTGCGGCGCAGACCGCCGGATCGCCCGAACCGACCCCGGCGGAATAGGCGTCAGCTGTCCTTGACCAACCCGGCGAGATGGGCGCCATAGGCGTTCTTTTCGAACCGCTCGGCCGTGGATAAAAGCCGCGCGGCATCAATCCACCCCTGCGCATGGGCAATCTCATCGGGGCTGCCGATATGCAGGCCCTGCCGTTCTTCCAGCGTGCGCACGAAGTTTCCGGCATCAAGAAGGGACGCGTGCGTGCCCGTATCAAGCCACGCATAGCCACGCCCCATGGTTTCGACGCTGAGCAACCCTTCGCCCAGATACATTTCCAGCAGGGTGACGATCTCAAGCTCGCCCCGCTCGGACGGGGTGACCCTGGCCGCGCGCGCGGGCGCATCGCCATCCAGGAAATACATTCCCGTGACCGCGTAATTCGACGGCGGCACGGCGGGCTTTTCGATGATCGCACTCACGCGGTCCCCATCGAAGGCCACAACACCATAGCGCGCCGGATCGGCGACCCGGTAGCCGAACACGGTCCCGCCACGGGGCTTCGCATCCGCCCGCGCCATCAGCTCTGGCAGGCCATGCCCGAAAAAGATGTTGTCGCCCAGCACCATGGCCGACGGCGCACCCGCCAGAAATTCTTCGGCCAGGAGATAGGCCTGGGCCAAACCCTCGGGCCTTGCCTGCACGATCCAAGTGAACGAGAGGCCCCACTGGCTGCCATCGCCCATAAGCCGTTGAAACTGCGCCTGATCCTCGGGCGTAGTGATCACCGCAATCTCGCGGATGCCGGCCAGCATCAGTGCGCTGAGCGGGTAATAGATCATCGGTTTGTTGTAGACCGGCAAAAGCTGTTTCGACACGCCAAGCGTGATCGGATAAAGCCGCGTCCCCGAACCGCCAGCCAATATGATCCCCTTGCGCGTCATCACCATCCCTCGCTTCCATCGCTGGTTTGCAGAATTTGCAGCGTTTTGGCCAGCCCTTCGCGCCAATCGGGCCGCGTGATCCCGAACGCCCCGGCGGTTGCGTCACAGTTCAAACGAGAGTT
>JABDPT010000139.1 GCA_013042605.1 Paracoccaceae bacterium | reverse complement strand
ACCTCGACCGGATACTTTTCCATCGACGAGCTCAGCTATCACGCGGGCATCCACGCCGTTGCCACGACCGGCGGCTATGCCATTGAAAACGGGTACGAAACCTTTGCGTCGCGCGATCTCCTCCTGCTCTATCTCTTTCCCGGCCCCAGCGGAACGGTAAGCAGTTATCCGGTCGGCAGCGCCTGGGCGGGGGCCCTGTTTTATGCCCCGCTTGGCCTGCGCGGTGTGGTGATCCTGAACGCGCTCGCGACCTGCGTCACGCTTCTGGCGACCCGCGCGCTGGCGCTGCGGCTCTTTGGCGACGATGCGCTGGCACTCACCGCTGTCCTGCTGCTCGCCTGTTGCAGCTTTCTGACCGAATACGCTTTCGGCATCTGGCCCCACGCTCTGTCGACCGCTGCCGTCACCGGCGCGCTTTGGCTGACTGCCCGCCTGCTCGACAAGGGTGCGGGGGGCACCGTCGCCGGCGCCATCGCTGCCGGTGCCGCTGTCGGGGCCGGTATGCTGATGCGGCTCGACGTCGTGCTGGTTCTGGGTCCCATCGGCCTTGCCATCCTGCTTTATGCCAGGCACCCGGGGCGTGCGATCCTTGGCGGCGTCATCGGCCTTGCCCCCTTTCTCGCCGCCGCCAGTATCGCCAATGCGGCCAAGTTCGGCACCTACAATCCGCTCAGCTATGGCAGTTCCGGCGGCTTCACCAATATCGCCGCCTATCTGCCATTGCTCGGGGTGATGGTCGTGGCCACCTTCGCCCTCTTGGCCATCCGCGCGGGCTGGGCGACCCCGGTCACGCGGCGTCCGGGGATCGCGACGCTGGCGCTTGCCGTCGCCGCTTCGGTCGTGATCCTCCTTGTCCCGCAGGCCGAAGCCGCAGCCCGCGCGCTCCTGCGCGGCGCACATACCCTGATCGTCGATGCCCGCAACAGCGGCGCCGACCGCATCGGGATCGAGTGGCAGGACAGTGGCACGCTGCTTTTCTGGGGCATCGCCAAGAAGGCGCTGGGTCAAAGCCTGCCTTGGATCGGCCTTCTGCTCGCGCTCTTCGCCACCCGACCCACGCCCCGCGACAGGCGCGCGCTGGTCATCCTGCTGGCGGCGGTGGTCGTGCTGATGCTGCCCTTTGTCCTGCTCTCCTGGTATGGCGGGCTATCGCGCAACATGCGGTATTTCCTGCCAGTTTTGCCGGTGCTTGCGGTGCTGGGCGGCTATCTCTGGGTGCGGGTGCTCGAAGGACCACAGCTCTACCTTGCCAGGCGCATCCTCGCCTTCAGCGCCGGTCTTGCTGCGGTCGCAGCCTGGGTGGCCTTCCATCCCAGCACGCTTCATGGCGCGCAGCAAATCCTATCGCTCTGGGTGCTGGCCGCCCTCGCGATACTGGCCCTCGTCCTCTATCTTCCCGGAGAAATGCTGCGCAGCATTTCGCGCATCGGTTTCCTCTTCGGGGCCGGGGTTGCGATGATGATGGGCCTCGTCATCGACGTGCCGTTTTCGCAGAACCGCCGGGTCGAGGTCGCGGCGGCCGGGGCGGAATTCGTTGTGATCAACGCGCCCGCGGTCGTCTATTACCCGCCCGAATTCGCCGCCCCCATTCTCTTTCGCGACAGCGTGCTGCTGGCCACGCCGCTCAACGAAGGCCGCGCGATGGACGCTGGCTTCGTCGCCAATGCCATCGCGGCGGGCTACCGCGTCTATATCGACGGCAAGGCCGCCGGGAATTTCGTGAAAATGCACCCGCGTTTCGCGCTGGGCGACACGGTCATCGACCGCAACCTTACGCAGGTGATCGAACTCTTGGATACCGGAGGCTAGGCCGACGCGAACCCCGAAATCAGGTGGCGCAGACCAAGCGCCGCGCCCATGAAAATCGCCGCCATCGACAAGGGCGCGCCATAGGACAGGACCGAGATCGCGGACAACCCCTGACCGATGGTACAGCCAAGTGCGACCACCGCGCCGCCGCCCATCATCGCCGCGCCGAAGATCTGGCGGCGCAATTCGCGTGGGTCATCACAGGCCTCCCACCGGAAATGGCCCAGCCAGAGCGAGCCCGCGAAGGCCCCGACCCAGACCCCCGCGACCGAGCCCACGGCAAAGGTGAGCGCGGTGCCCGAGGCGGTCATCGCATAAAGGATCGCCTCGCCCAGCGGCGCCGCGAATGTGAAGGCCTCGACCTGCGTGGCGCCGAAACTGTCGGTGGCCAACCATTGCGTGCCGCCCCATGCGAACCCCACGGCAAGCCCCACCATAACGCCCCAGAAAAGCATCTTGCGCTCGGCCCGGAAGCCCGCGTCGGCCAGCGCCACAAGCGCGATGATCGCCCCCGCCGCCAGCCCGAAGGCCGTCGGCGCAAGCCCCGTCACCCCGCCCGCCAGATGCGCGAGGCCCGTGACGCCGCCAGTCTCGATCAGGTTCGGGGGAAAGATTATCAGGCGCAGTTCGGCCAGTGGCCCCGACATCACCACATAGGCGCTGATACCCATCACCAGCACGATCAAGAACGACCGCAGATCACCGCCGCCCAGCCGTGCCAGCGCGCCAAAGCCGCAATTGCCCGCAATCGCCATGCCATAGCCGAAGACCAGCCCGCCCACGATATGGGCAACCGGGTTCCAAGCCGTTGCAAGATAGGGTGTCGCCCGCGCATCGAGCAGACCGCCGCCCATCAGCGCGAAACTCGCCATCATCGCCACGCCGATGGCCAGCCCCCACATGCGCAGCCGATGCGCGCTGCCGCCGTAAAGCAGGTCTTCGATTGCCCCCAGCGTGCAAAACCGCCCAAGCCGCGCGGCAAGGCCAAGCACAAGGCCCCCCGCACCGCCAATCAGGGCCACACGCCCGGCATCGCCAAGCATTTCCCACATGATATTTCCCTCCCGAACCGGCTGGCCGCTCTGACGGCGGCGCGTTACCCGGTCAGTTGTCCCGACAGAACAGGTCGTAGACCGCGTCGAGTATTCGGCGCGGGCGGTCGTCGGTTAAGCTATAGTAGATAGTCTTGCCATCGCGGCGCGGGGTGACAAGCCCCTCAAGCCGCAGCCGCGACAGCTGCTGTGACACGGCCGCCTGCCGCAGCGCCAGAAGCTCTTCAAGCTCCGTCACCGTCTTTTCGCCAGAGGCGAGGTGACACAGGATCATCAGCCGCCCCTCATGGCTGATCGCCTTGAGAAAATTCGACGCATTTGTGGCGTTCGTCAGCATCTTGTCCATCTCCTCATCGGACATGTCGCTGGTGAAGACCGGCAAAGCCACGGGCCGCGTTCCTTTCTTACGTTCAGAACGCGATCTGGTCGGCCACGGCCTCTATGCCCGCCTCGGCGCATTCGTCGTCGATCTCGGGCGATGGCGCGCCCGATACCCCAATCCCTGCCACCATCGCGGTTGGTCCGTCAACCATCAGCCCGCCGCCAAGCGGCAACGCCATCGACAACTGGCGAATGCCCTGAGAGATCTCGCCGGGCGCGGTCGCCGTGTCCAGTTCGGTCGTGTTGGTGCGGAAGCTCACCGCCGTCCACGCCTTGCGGAACGAGGTTTCATAAACGTGCAGCCCAGCAAACCGGTCGCGCACGAACACCTGCGGCACGCCGAACCGATCGACCACGGTGACCCCCACCTGATAGCCGTTGTCGCGGCAATACTGCATCGCGGCCTCGGCCATCTCGAAGGCCACTTCGGGCTTGAGCACCTCGAAGCTGACGAAGGCTCCGTCGTCCTGTGCGGTGGCTGGTACGGCGAAGATAGCGGCGGCAATCGCGGCCAAAGCTCTGCGTTTCATTATCCCTCTCCCTTTTTTGTATCTGCATCCAGGATCATGCGTTCCAGAAGATCCCAGAAGAAATCTTCGCCCGGATACCCCTCGATCCGGCCCACCTCTTGGCCATCGCGCATCAGCACGAAGGTCGGTGTAAAGATCACGCGGCGCGCAAAGGTCAGGTCGTCGGGCACCGGCTCGAACCGGTCGACGCGGCGCAAAGGCGCGCGTTCGCCTTCTTCGGTCTTGGGATAGATCGGCGCGATTTCGGCGTTCCAGCGCGCGCACCAGATACAGCCATGTTCTTCGACCATGATAAGCTCGAGTGCGGCAACCGGAAGCGACGCGGCGCACCACAGGGCCAGCGCGGTCAGGGCAGTTCGGGCGGTGTAGAGAATCGACATGATTGACGCCTTCGTTTTGTATCTATTAATTTGAATATGTATTTCGATCAAGGACGAACGCATGTTCGACGTCACCCTCGCGGGCGCGGCTTTTGCAGGACTGCTGTCGTTCCTGTCGCCCTGCATCCTGCCCATCGTGCCGTTTTACCTCAGCTATCTGGCCGGGGTCAGCATGAACCAGATCAGCGCCGATGGCACGCTCACGCGGGCCGTGCGCCTGCGCGCGATCATGGCCGCGACGATGTTCGCGGCGGGCGTGATCGTGGTTTTCGTCTCGCTTGGTGCGGCGGCCAGCACGGCGGGTCAATTCGTACGCGACTGGTTCGATGTGCTGCGCTGGATCGCGGCGGCGATCATCTTCGTGATGGGCCTGCATTTCCTGGGGGTTCTGCGCATCGGCATTCTCTATCGCCAGTTCCGCGCCGATGCCGGGGCCACCAGCAATGTCAGCCTGATCGGCGCCTTCGTCATCGGGCTGGCCTTCGCGTTCGGCTGGACCCCCTGCGTCGGCCCGGTGCTGGCGGCGATCCTGTTCACCGCCGCCGGGGCCGAAACGGCGGGGCGGGGGGCGATGCTTCTCTTCGTCTATGGCGCGGGCATGACGGCCCCCTTCATCGTCGCGGCGGCCTTTGTCGGGCCCTTCATGCGCTGGATGCAGGGGTTTCGCCGCCACCTGCCCAAGATCGAAAAGGCAATGGGCGTGCTCTTGATCGTCTTCGCCGTGCTGATTGCCACGGAAACGATCAACTACATCGCCAACTGGATGGTAATGTTCTGGCCACAAATCGGCTGACCCAAGAGAGGATGAGACAGATGAAACGACTTCTTGCGATGGTGCTGGTGGGGATGATGGCGCTGCCGGTGGCGGCGGCCGAGCTGGGCGATGACGGCCTGCACAAGGCGCCCTGGATGCGCGATACGTTCAAGGACCTGACCGAAGACCTTGACGAGGCGAACGCCGAAGGCAAGCGCCTGATGCTGATCTTCGAACAGCGGGGCTGCATCTATTGCACCGAGATGCACGAAAAGGTTTTCCCGGAACCGGCCATCGCCTCCTACATCGAAGAAAACTTCTTTGTCGTTCAGCTTAATTTGCATGGCGATATCGAGATCACGGATTTCGACGGCGAGACGCTGACCGAAAAACAGGCCGCGCGCAAATGGGGTATCCTCTTCACGCCGACGATGATCTTCCTGCCCGAAGAGGTGTCGGGCGACGCGCCCGCCGTGGCCGAAGCGGTCGCCGCCATGCCGGGCGCCTTCGGCAAGGGCACGACGATTGATATGCTCACTTGGGTGGCCGAAAAGCGCTACGAGAATCAATCCGAAGAGGATTTTCAGCGCTACCACGCCCGCCGCATTCAGGAACGCAGCAACGGCAGTTTCGATTGATACAAGTCAATTCGACGCGCCCGCATTCAAATAATTGAATTTGTAGTTGCGTGAATCGATCCTTGCATATTACGGTATGCATCTAATGACTTCGTGATGGGAGGAAACATGAAGTACCTGACAACCGCAATCGCGGCGCTCTTTGTGGGCGGTGCGGCACTGGCGGGCCAGATCGCACCCTCGGACGTTGTCTTCGAAGATGGCGCGGTGGCTCAGTCGCTGACCGGCGTTGCTGGCGACCCCGAGAACGGCAAGGTCCTGATGAACAAGGGGGCGGGCAACTGCATCGCCTGTCACGAGGTTACGGCCCTGCAAGAATGGCCATTCCACGGAGAGGTCGGCCCGATCCTCGACGGTGCCGGAGAGCGTTGGAGCGAGGCGGAACTGCGCGGCATCGTGTCGAACGCCAAGGTGATGTTCGAAGGCACGATCATGCCGTCCTTCTACAAGAATACCGGCTACACCCGCCCGGGTGACGCCTATACCGGCAAGGCCGCCGAGGGTGAGCTGGCGCCGCTTCTGACAGCGCAAGAGGTAGAGGACGTTGTCGCCTATCTCATGACGCTGAAGTACGAATAAAGCAGCCCGCGCTGCAGAGCTGAGGAGAAAACGATGACTTTTACCAGACGCGACACGCTGGTCATGGGGCTCGGGGCGACGGTGGCGGCAATGCTGCCCCTGCGCGCGACCGCATCCACCGAGGACGCCATCGCCGCCTTTACGGGCGGCGCGTCCGTGGGCACAGGCGGCATCACGCTGACCGCGCCCGAGATCGCCGAAAACGGCAACACCGTGCCAATCTCGGTGTCCGCCCCCGGTGCCACCGCCATCATGGTGCTGGCCGCCGGCAACCCGAACCCTGATGTGGGCACGTTCAACTTCGGCCCGCTGGCCGGTTCGCACGAGGCATCCACCCGGATCCGCCTTGCCGGAACGCAGGACGTGATCGCCGTGGCCAAGCTGGCCGACGGCTCGTTCGTTCAGACCTCGGCTGAAATCAAGGTCACCATCGGCGGCTGCGGCGGCTAAAGAGGGAGAAACAGAGAAATGTCAGACGTAAAACCCCGCGTCCGCGTCCCGAAAACCGCTTCGGCAGGCGAGACCATAACGATCAAGACCCTGATCAGTCACCGCATGGAGTCCGGTCAGCGCAAGGATAGCGACGGCAACCCGATCCCGCGCCAGATCATCAATCGCTTCACCTGCGACTTCAACGGCGAGAACGTGATCGACGTCAAAATGGAACCGGCGATCTCGACCAACCCGTATTTCGAATTTCAGGCCGTTGTTCCGGCAGCGGGCGAGTTCGTCTTCACCTGGTACGACGACAATGGCGAGGTCTACACCGAAACCAAGTCGATCGCGATCGGCTGACATGACGCTTAGGGAGGAGTTCATGAAGAAACCCATCGCGGGCCTGGCCCTTGCGGCGGCCCTGGCGTTGCCGTCAGTTGCCGTGGCCGATGAAGACGCCAAGCTCATCATCAACGGTGAGATCGAGCTTGTAACCGAAACCGAGCCTGCGGCGCATCTGGACGGGGCCCTGCGCTCGGTCCGGTCGGGCTGGACGTTCCGCACGACGGAAACCCAGGCCCTGCAGATGGATGACTTCGACAATCCGGGCATGATCTTCGTCGATCAGGCGCTGGACTCGTTTGAAACCGTTGACGGTGCCGCCGGCAAATCCTGTGCATCCTGCCACGAGGATCCGGCCGAATTCGAAGGGCTTCGCGCCCAGCTTCCCAAGTATAACGAGGAAGCCGGCGAGGTCTGGACGATGGAGATGTATGTCAACAACTGCCGGACCGAACGCATGGAAGCCGAGGCCTGGGGATGGAAATCCCAGCCGATGCTGAACATGAACGCGCTGATCTCGCTTCAGTCGCGCGGCATGCCGGTCAATGTGGCCATCGATGGTCCGGCCCAGTCCGTCTGGGAACAGGGCAAGGAGATGTACTATACCCGTTACGGTCAGTTGGAGTTGTCCTGTGCAAATTGCCACGAAGACAACTATGACAACTACATCCGGGCCGACCATCTCAGCCAGGGTCAGACCAACGGCTTCCCGGTCTATCGTCTCAAGCAGGCGAACTTGATCACCCAGCACAACCGCTTCCGTGGCTGTATCCGCGATACGCGGGCGCACACCTTCGCCGAAGGCTCGCCCGAGTTCGTGGCGCTGGAGCTTTACGTCGCCTCGCGCGGCAACGGGCTGTCGGTCGAAGCACCCTCGGTTCGTAACTAAAACAATCGCCCGCGCCGGGAGTTTTCGGCGCGGGCGTCTTTTTATCCAAACGTATTCACAAAAGTGAATGCGACTGCACAGCGAAAGGATGCCCACAATGATCTCGCGCCGCGATTTTCTTCAGGTCGGAATGGCCGCTTCGGCGCTGGTGGGCGCCAGCGGCTTTGGCAATTGGGCCCGTTTGGCCGCCCAGCAAAGCCTGACGCAGGATGACCTGCTTGGGTTCGACACCAGCGGCAATGTCACACTGATCCACATCACCGACATTCACGCACAGCTCAAACCCGTCTGGTTCCGCGAGCCGCAGTTCAACATCGGCGTCGGCAACGCCGCCGGCAAACCGCCGCACCTGACCGGCGCGGACTTCCGCAAGCTCTATAATATCGAAAGCGGGTCGGCGATGGACTATGCGCTGACCTATGACGACTTCAGCGCGCTGGCCCAGACCTATGGCCGCGTCGGCGGGGCCGACCGCATCGCTACCGTGGTCAAGGCGATCCGCGCCGACCGCCCCGATGCGCTTTTGCTCGATGGCGGCGACACGTGGCAAGGCTCGCTCACCGCGCTGCGCAGCAACGGGCAGGACATGGTCAATGTCATGAACGCGCTGGGCGTCGACGCGATGACCTCGCATTGGGAATTCACTCTGGGCATCGACCGCGTGACCGAGATCGTCGAGAACGAGCTCAACTTCCCCTTCCTCGGCGCCAATATCTTCGACGCCGAATGGGACGAACCGGCTTACGAGCCGTACCAGATGTTCGAACGCGGCGGCGTGCAGGTCGCCGTCATCGGGCAGGCCTTTCCCTACATGCCCATCGCCAACCCCGGCTGGATGTTCCCCGACCTCAGCTTCGGCGTGCGGCAGGAACGCATGGCCGAGGTCGTGCAGGAAGTGCGCGACGCGGGCGCCGAAGCGGTCGTCCTGCTCAGCCACAATGGCTTTGACGTCGACCGCAAGCTGGCCGCGAACGTGCCGGGCATCGATGTGATCCTGACCGGTCACACCCACGACGCGCTGCCCGAACCGCTTTTGGTGGGCAAGACGCATCTCATCGCCAGCGGCAGCCACGGCAAGTTCGTCAGCCGCCTCGACCTCGATGTGCGCGATGGCGAGGTGAAGGGCGTCAATCACAAGCTGATCCCGATCTTCTCGGACGTGATCGCGCCCGATGCCGAGATGGCCGCCCTCGTCGACGCCGAACGCGCGCCTTACAAGGCCGAGCTGGAAGAAGTGATCGGCCAGACCAACTCGCTTCTCTTCCGGCGCGGCAACTTCAACGGCACGTGGGACGATCTGATCTGCGACGCCCTGCTGGAAGAGCGGGAGGCCGACATCGCGCTTTCACCCGGCTTCCGCTGGGGCGCCTCGCTTATCCCGGGGTCGGACATCACCCGCGAAGATATCTTCAACGCCACCGCGATGAGCTATCCCAACGCCTACCGCACGGAAATGACAGGCGAATTCCTGCATATCGTGCTCGAAGACGTGGCCGACAACCTCTTCAACCCCGACCCCTATTACCAACAGGGCGGCGACATGGTGCGCGTCGGCGGCATGGGCTACCGCATCGATATTTCCAAACCCCAGGGCGAACGCATCACCGAGATGACATTGCTCAAGACGGGCGAGCGAATTGATCCTAGCAAGACCTATGTGGTCGCAGGCTGGGCCAGCGTGAACGAAGGCACCGAAGGGCCGCCGATCTGGGACGTGGTCGAAAGCCATGTCCGCCGCATCGGCACGGTCGAAATCGAACCAAACACAAGCGTCAAAGTCGTCGGCGCGTAACGGGCAGGAGAGACGAGGAAGATGTCAGATACCCCGAAATTCCCCAACACATCCCGCCGCGGATTCCTGAAAGCCGCAGCAGGCGGCGCGGCGGCGGCCGCCACGGCCGGGCAGGCGGCTGCTGGCACGCCTGACCCCGCGATCACCGAGGTACAGCCCTGGGCGCAGGGCTTTGGCGATGGCGTCGACGCGGTGCCCTATGGCATGCCCATCGAACATGAGGCCCATGTCGTGCGCCGCAATGTCGACTGGCTGACGGCGGATGTCATTTCATCGATCAATTTCACGCCGATCCACGCGCTTGAAGGCACGATCACACCGCAGGGCTGCGCTTTCGAGCGTCACCACTCCGGCGCGATCGAGATGACCAAGCAGGATTACCGCCTGATGATCAACGGGCTGGTCGATCAGCCGCTGGTCTTCACCTATGCCGATCTCGAACGCTTCCCGCGCACGGTCGCCACGTTCTTTTGCGAATGTGCCGCGAATTCGGGCATGGAATGGGGCGGGGCGCAGCTTCAGGGCGCGCAGTTCACCCACGGCATGATCCACAACATGGAATATACCGGCGTGTCGCTGCGCACGCTGCTGAATGAAACCGGCATCAAGCCCGAAGGCAAATGGATCTATGTCGAAGGCGCGGATGCGTCGTCGAATGGCCGCTCGATCCCGCTGGAAAAGGCGCTTGATGACGTGCTCGTCGCGTTCTTCGCCAATGGAGAGGCGCTGCGCAAGGAACATGGCTATCCCGTGCGCCTTGTCGTGCCGGGCTGGGAAGGCAACCTCTGGGTCAAATGGCTGCGCCGCATCGAAGTGACCGACATGCCCACCGAAAGCCGCGAGGAAACGTCGAAATATACCGACCTTATGCCCGATGGCCGCGCCCGCAAATGGACGTGGGAGATGGACGCCAAATCCGTCATCACCTCGCCGTCGCCGCAAGCGCCCGTGCGCCACGGACCGGGGCCGATGGTCATCACCGGGCTGGCGTGGTCGGGCCGGGGTGCGATCACCGGGGTCGATGTGTCGCTCGACGGCGGACAGAACTGGCGCGAGGCGCGGCTGGCCGCACCGGGCGAGCAAAAGGCGCTCACGCGGTTCTATCTCGATCACGTCTGGGACGGGTCAGAGATGCTGTTGCAGGCCCGCGCCCGCGACGAGACCGGCTATGTCCAGCCCACGAAGGATCAGCTTCGCGAAATCCGGGGCCGCAATTCGGTCTATCATAACAATGGCATCCAGACCTGGTGGGTCAAAGCGAACGGAGAGGCCGAAAATGTCGAAGTTTCCTAAACTGCTGGTCTCGGCCGCCCTGGTCGCCACACTCGCCACGCCCGCCCTTGCCGAGAAACTGGGCATCGGCCGCGCCGCCATGCCCGAAGAAATCGCGGCCTGGGACGTGAACGTCCTGCCCGATGGGCGCGGTCTTCCCGAAGGATCGATGAGCGTCCTCGACGGCGAAGCGGTGTTCATCGACAACTGCGCATCCTGCCACGGCGATTTCGCCGAAGGGCTCGACAACTGGCCCGCGCTGGCCGGGGGTCGCGGCACGTTGCGGGATGAACGCCCGGTCAAGACAGTGGGCTCTTACTGGCCCTATCTCTCGACCGTTTGGGACTATGTGAACCGCTCCATGCCCTTCGGTGGCGCGCAGACGCTGGAAACCGACGAGGTCTACGGCATCGTCGCCTATATCCTCTATTCCGAGGGGCTGGTGGATGATGACTTCGTTCTCTCGAACGAGAACTTCACCGAGGTGCGCCTGCCCAACGAAGACGGCTTCTACGTGGATGACCGGGTCGAGGTCGAGTTTCCGGTCTTCGCCACCGAACCGTGCATGGAAAACTGCAAGGACGCGGTCGAGATCACGCGCAAGGCCTCTGACCTCAACGTGACACCCACCGATGATGCGGGCCGTCCGCTCAGCACCATTCCCGATGTCACCGCCGGCGCCGAAGCGCCTGAAGAGGTGGTCGTCGCAGCCGTCACACCGGAAGAACCCCCCTCCGCCACCGAAGGGCCCGACCCCGAACTGGTGGCCGAGGGCGAAAAGCTCTTCCGGCAATGCAAGTCCTGCCATGAATTGGGCGAAGGCGCGCGCAGCCGCACCGGCCCGCATCTCAACGACGTCTTCGGACGCGTGGCGGGCACGGTCGAAGGCTTCCGCTATTCGAAACCGATGGTCGCAGCAGGCGAAGCAGGGCTCGTCTGGACCGAGGAGACGGTGGCTGAATTCTTGGCAGATCCACGCGGCTATATGAAAGGCACACGCATGTCCTTCAGGGGTTTGAAGAGCGACGACGACATCGCCGCGATGAACGCCTATCTCAAGTCGGCGACGGAGTAATCCATGCTCAGGGCGGCGACAACTTCCCTTGTCTTCGCCCTGGCAACCTTTCTTGCGCTTGCGGCCTCGGCCTCTGAAATCGGCGATCCGGAAAAGGGCAAGATCCTCTTCCGCAAATGCGCCACCTGCCATCAGGTCGGGCCGACCGCGCGGAACCTGCTGGGCCCGCATCTCAACAACATCTTCGGGCGCAAGGCCGCATCGGTCGACAAGTTCCGCTATTCCCGCAGTCTCGAACGCGCGGGCAATGACGGGCTGATCTGGACGCTTGAAACCCTCGATCCCTATATTCTCAATCCGCGCACGCTGGTCTCGGGCACGCGGATGAATTTCGACGGGCTGGAAGACCCGCAGGACCGCGCCGATGTGCTGGCCTATCTGCGCACCTACTCGGCCAGTCCCGCCGACATCCCCGAGGCCGAGCCCACCGCGGTTCCGACCGAGGTGACGCTCGCCCCCGAAATTCTGGCCATCGAAGGCGATGCGGCCTACGGTGAATACCTGTCGAGCGAGTGCAAGACCTGCCACCGGGCCGATGGCGAAGATGCGGGCATCCCGTCGATCACCAACTGGCCGCCGGAATACTTCGTGCTGGCGATGCACGCCTATAAACAAAAGCTGCGCCCGCACCCGGTGATGCAGATGATGGCGGGCCGGTTGAGCGATGAAGAGATCGCCGCATTGGCCGCCTATTTCGAGACGATTGAATAACGCGCGATTACACAGACAGTATTTCAGGGAGGATGACATGAAACTCAAACGCAGAAGCTTTATCGGCACCAGCGCGGCGGCGGCCGCGGTGCTGTCGGCGCCGATGGTCCGCGCGGCGGGTCACGGCAAACCCCGCGTCGTCGTGGTCGGCGGCGGGGCAGGCGGGGCAACCGCGGCCCGCTATATCGCCAAGGATTCCGATGGCGCCATCGACGTGACCCTCGTCGAACCCAGCCGCGTCTATTACACCTGCTTTTTCTCGAACCTCTATATCGGCGGGTTCGAAGCGCTGGACGATCTGGGCCACACCTATGGCACGCTGGCCTCGGATTACGGCGTCAACGTCGTGCATGACTGGGCCGTGGGTGTCGACCGCGACGCGCGCACCGTGTCGCTCGCCGGTGGGGCCACGCTGCCTTATGACCGGCTGATCCTCAGCCCCGGCATCGATTTCGTCGACGACGCCGTGCCCGGCTGGGACGTCAGCGCCCAAGACGTCATGCCCCATGCCTATAAGGGTGGCACGCAAGCGGCCCTTCTCAAGGCCCAGATCGAGGCGATGCCGGAAGGCGGCACCTTTGCCATGGTCGCCCCGCCCAACCCCTATCGCTGCCCGCCGGGGCCTTATGAGCGTATCTCGATGGTCGCCCATTTGCTCACCCAGATTAACCCGACGGCCAAGATCCTCATCGTCGACCCCAAGGAAGGCTTTTCGAAACAGGCGCTTTTCGAAGAAGGCTGGCAGAAGCACTATGGCGGCATGATCGAACGCATCGGACCCGACTTTGGTGGCGAAAACGTCGAGGTGAACCCCGACGCGATGGAGGTCTCGATCGACGGATCGGTCGAAAGCGTCGATGTCTGCAACGTCATCCCGGCGATGAAGGCGGGCCGCATCTGCGAAATGGCGGGCATCACCGACGGGCGCTGGGCGCCGGTCATCCCGGCCACGATGCAAAGCCGGATGGATGAAAACATCCACGTTCTTGGCGACGCCTCGCAACAGGGCGACATGCCGAAATCGGGCTATTCGGCCAACAGTCAGGCCAAGGTCGCGGCCATGGCAGTGCGCGGCGCGCTCACGGACAGCCGCGTCTTCCCGGCCAAGTTCTCCAACACCTGCTGGTCGCTGATCGCGACCGATGACGGGGTGAAGGTGGGCGCGAGCTACGAGGCGACGGACGAAAAGATCGCCAAGGTCGACGGCTTTGTCAGCCAGACCGGTGAAGACGCAGCACTGCGCAAGGCCACCTACGAGGAAAGCCTTGGCTGGTACTCGGGCATCACGTCCGACATGTTCGGCTAAGCCGCTGAAAAAACGGGCGCGCCTTGCGAAATATCAAGGCGCGCCCGGCGTGACCGGCCGATACCGGATGGGTCACTTGCAAGGATACCTCTCATGACCCGATTCTTCAGCACACTTGCCGCCATTGCCCTTGCCGCGCCAGTCTTGGCTGACGGCGCCACCACCTATGCCTTCGACGGCAGTTTCGAGGACGCCACTTTTGGCGTGGAATCCGCGATTGTCGGACGCGGGCTGGTGATCGACTATGTCAGCCATACCGGCGAAATGCTCAACCGCACCGGCGGCGATGTCGGCAGCTCGGCCGAGCTTTTCGAAAGCGCCGATATCTTCCTTTTCTGCTCGGCGGTCCTGTCGCGCAAGGTGATGGAAGCCGACCCGATGAACATCGCCTATTGCCCCTATGGCATCTTCGTGGCCGAGCAGGGCGGCGAGGTCATGGTCGGCTATCGCAACATGCCCGACGGGCCGATGCAGGAAGTGCAGGCACTGCTCGATGACATCGCGCGCGAGGCCGTCGGCGAATAGGCCGGGCGAGCCTTGACACATATCAAGGACGCTATGTCCCACGCCGCGCTATCGGGGTCGAAGACCCCGCAAAGGTAGCCCGCGATGCTTGAAACCCTGTCTGAAACCTATGGCGACCCTCTTGTGCTCTTTGTCGGGGGGCTTGCCGTGGGCGGGCTATTCGGGGCAGCGGCGCAACATTCGCGTTTCTGCCTGCGCGCGGCCACGATCGAGTTTTCCCACTTTCAGTTCGGCCCCCGCCTTGCCGTCTGGCTGCTGGCCTTCGGCGCGGCGGTGCTGGCCACCCAGAGCGCCATTCAGGCTGGCTGGCTCGATATCGCGGATGCCCGCCAGATCGCGGCCACCGGCAGCCTGTCGGGCGCGATCATCGGTGGCGGGCTATTCGGGATCGGGATGATCCTTGCCCGCGGTTGTGCGAGCCGTTTGCTGGTTCTTTCGGCCACGGGCAACCTGCGCGCCCTCGTGACCGGGCTAATCCTCACCATCGTGGCGCAAGCGTCGCTGCGCGGCGGGCTCTCTCCGGCGCGCGAGGCGCTGGCGGGGCTCTGGACCGTGCCGGGCGGAACCGCGCGCGACCTGCTGACCGCCGCCGGTTTCGGCACGCAAGGCGGGCTGATCTTCGGCGCGATTACGCTGGTGATCGGTATCGCGCTCGCGTTTCGCGGCCACCTGCGCGCGACGCACGGGGTGGCCGCCCTGCTCGTGGGTGTGGCCATCGCGGCGGGCTGGGCCTTCACCTATGCCATGACGCAAGTGTCCTTCGAACCACTGCAACCGGGATCGGTCAGCTTCACCGGCCCCTCCGCCGACACGCTCATGGGCCTTGTCAACGCGCGCAGCCTGCCGCTGACCTTTAGCGTGGGGTTGGTGCCGGGGGTCTTTGCCGGGTCGGCCATCGCAGCACTTCTGACCCGGGACTGGACGCTTCAGGGCTTCGACGGCGGCCCCTCGATGCTGCGCTATTTCGCGGGCGCGGGGCTGATGGGTTTCGGCAGCATGCTGGCGGGCGGATGTGCGGTGGGGGCCGGTGTGTCGGGCGGTGCGATATTCGCGCTCACCGCATGGGTGGCGCTTGCGGCGATGTGGGCGGGCGCGGTGGCAACCGCGCTGATCGAAGCCCGCTGGCCCGCCCCGGCCGCGCCCGCCGTCGCCTGAGGCGTTGACGCGACCGCGCCGCACCACGCAGTCTGGGACGACTGAAAAGGGGAAGGGCATGCCATGAAACGCAAGGTGACGACCGCGCAGGCCGCGGCAGAGCTCATCGCGGATGGTGACACCATCACCACATCCGGCTTCGTCGGCATCGGCGTGCCCGAGGAACTGCTGCTCGCGGTCGAAAAACGCTTTGTCGACACCGGCCATCCGCGCGACCTGACGCTCTTTTTCGCCGCCGGACAGGGCGATGGCGGAGAGCGCGGGCTCAACCACCTGGGCCATGATGGGCTTTTGTCCTGCGTTATCGGCGGGCATTGGGGGCTGATCCCGAAAATCGCCGAGCTGGCCATCGCGGGCAAGATCGAAGGCTATAACCTGCCGCAAGGCGTGATCAGCCACCTCTTCCGCGATATCGCCGCCCATCGGCCCGGCACGCTGACCAAGGTCGGGCTGGGCACCTTCGTCGACCCGCGTATCGAAGGCGGGCGCATCAACGACGCCTGTCGCCAGACCGTTGTCGAAGTGACGGAATTGGCGGGTGAAACACACCTTTTCTACCCCGCGCGCCCGATCGACGTGGCACTTCTGCGCGGCACCACGGCGGACCCGGCGGGCAATGTGACGATGGAGCGCGAGGCGCTGGTCATCGACAACCTTGCCCAGGCGATGGCGGTCAAGAACTCCGGCGGCGTCGTCATCGTGCAGGTCGAACGCACCGTGGCGCGCGGCGCGCTCAACCCGCGCGACGTGGCGATCCCGGGCGTGCTGGTCGATGCGGTGGTGGTGGCCGAGCCCGCGCATCACATGCAGACCTTCGCCACCGCCTATAGTCACACCTTCTCGGGCCGCTACCGCGCCGATATGGGCGAAATGCCGGCAATGCCGCTTGATGCGCGCAAGGTCATCGCCCGCCGCGCAGCCTTCGAACTGCCGGTCAACGGCGTGATCAACCTTGGCATCGGCATGCCCGAAGGCGTCGCGGCGGTTGTGGGGGAAGAGGGGCTCTTGGATCACATCACGCTCACGGCCGAACCCGGCGTCATCGGCGGCCTGCCCGCCAGCGGGCTCGACTTCGGCGCGGCCGTCAATACCGACGCGATCATCCCGCAAAACGCGCAGTTCGATTTCTACGATGGCGGCGGGCTCGACCTTGCCGTGCTCGGCATGGCCGAGCTTGACGCGGCGGGCAACGTGAACGTGTCGCGCTTCGGCCCGCGGCTTGCCGGGGCGGGGGGCTTTATCAATATCAGCCAGAACGCCCGGCGCGTGGTCTTCACCGGCACGCTGACCGCCGGTGGGCTGGAGTTTGCAGCCGGCGACGGACGGGCGAAGATCTTGCAAGAAGGGCGCATGCGCAAGGGCGTGGCCGAAGTGGGCCAGATCACCTTTTCGGGCGCGCAGGCCATCGCGACGGCGAAACCCGTGCTCTACGTCACCGAACGCTGTGTGTTCGAACTGACGCCGGAGGGCGTGGCCCTCACCGAAATCGCGCCGGGGCTGGACGTGGAGCGTGATGTGCTCGCCCATCTAGACTTCACACCCCGCATCGACGAGGTGACGGAAATGGACCCGCGCATCTTCACCGACGCACCGATGGACCTGCGCACCGAACTCCTGCATCTCGATCTCGGTGACCGCATCGCGCTTGATGACGAGAAGCGGACACTCTTCATCAACTTCGAAAAGCTGCGCGTGCGCAACGACGACGACATCGCCGCGATCCGCGACCGGGTCGAAACGCTTTGCGCGCCGCTGGGAACCCGGGTCGACGTGGTGGTGAACTATGACGGCACCCGCATAGATGACGAGGTCGAGCGGGATTATATCGCCATGGTCGACGCCCTGACCGACCGCTACTACGGTACCGTCACCCGCTATTCCGGCTCGGCCTTCATGCGGCGCAAACTCGGTCAGGCGTTTTCCCGCGACCGCGCGGCGCATGTCTTCGAAACCTCGGACGAGGCGCGCGCCTATCTTTCCCGCCAGCGCCCCACCTGACCGTGAGAGCGGAGCGCGCGTGCCGCGCGCGCATGATGTTTTGCGCCGCCTCTGGCGTCGCGGTGCCTTCGGCGAGGATATTTCAGGCCAGAAGAAGCGGCGGGTTTTGGCCCAAAGCCATAATTTCGTGACAATCCACCGCTAGGTCTTGTGTCGGGCGGTGCATCTGTGCACCATTCCCGCAATAGGCACACCAGTTCGGAGCATTTATTGGCCATCAGCGCGCTGACCCCTCCGCCATCCCCGGATGACGTTCACGAAACGCTTCTGGAGTTTCCCGACAACCGCCTTCTGATCGACCTTTGCGGTGAGTTCGACCGCAACCTTGCCCAGATCGAGCATGAGCTTTCCGTGCAGATCCTGCGCCGGGGCAATCAGCTTGCCGTGATCGGCGAAGATGACGCCCGGACCAAAACCGCCGCGGTGCTCGAAGGGCTCTACGCCAAGCTCGAGGCGGGGCGCGCCATCGATGCCGGCGAGATCGATGGCGAGATCCGCATGGGCGGCTCGGCCAGTGACACCGGCGCCCGCGCGGGCGACCAGATGGAGCTCTTCAAGGGCGGCCGGATCGAAATCAAGACCCGCAAGAAACTGGTCGAACCGCGCACCGATGCCCAAAAGGCCTATGTCCGGTCGCTATTCGCCAAGGAACTGGCCTTCGGCATTGGTCCGGCGGGCACCGGCAAGACCTATCTCGCCGTGGCCGTCGGCGTGTCGATGTTCATCGAAGGCCATGTCGACAAGATCATCCTGTCGCGCCCGGCGGTCGAGGCGGGCGAACGGCTGGGGTTTCTGCCCGGCGACATGAAGGACAAGGTCGACCCCTACATGCAGCCGCTCTACGACGCGCTGGGCGATTTCCTGCCCGGCAAGCAGGTGGCCAAGCTGATCGAGGAAAAACGCATTGAAATTGCGCCCCTGGCCTTCATGCGCGGGCGTACGCTCTCGAACGCGTTCGTCGTCCTTGACGAGGCGCAGAACGCCACCGCGATGCAGATGAAGATGTTCCTGACCCGCCTGGGCGAGGGCAGCCGCATGGTCATCACCGGCGACCGCAGCCAGGTCGACCTGCCGCGCGGCGTGACCAGCGGGCTGAGCGAGGCCGAGCGTCTGTTGGCCCGGATCGACAGTATCGCCTTCAATTATTTCACCGCCAAGGATGTCGTGCGGCACCCGCTGGTGGCCAAGATCATCGAAGCCTACGACAAGGACACGCCGCCGGGATGAGAGCGGTCTGTCCGTCTTCTGGCCCGAAATATTCCCGCCGGATGCATCGCGACGCCGGAGGCGGCGCAAAACATCATGTGCGCGCGCCATGCGCGCTCATTTCCGGGGCGGGCGGGGTGTGACGGTCGAGATCGTTCTTGAAGATGCCCGCTGGGCCGGGTTGGCGGCGTTGGCCGACAAGGCGTGCGATGCGACCCTGTCTCATCTGGGTCTTTCACCGAAGGCGTGGGACATCAGCCTGCTGGCCTGTGATGATGCCCGCATCGCCACGCTCAATGCCGAGTTTCGGGACAAGCCGCAGCCCACAAATGTCCTCTCATGGCCCGCGCAAAACCGCGCCCCCGCCGCGCCCGGTCAGGTCCCCGCACGTCCAGACCCCGGCCCCGACCCGGAGCTTGGCGATATCGCCATCGCCTTTGACACCTGCGCCCGCGAGGCCACGGTAGCGGGGGTCGCGTTTGACGATCACGTCACGCATCTTCTTGTTCACGCAACCTTGCATTTACTCGGCTATGACCACATTGACGACGCGGATGCTTCGATTATGGAGCAAACTGAGGCAGAGATACTTGCCACGCTCGGGGTTGCGAACCCATATTAGGGGACGCGCCGCCTTTGGCGCTTGATATTGGAAAGGGAACATGGGCGACGCTCAGGACGGGTCTTCTAACGCAGCGCAGGGCGCGCTGCGATCAGACACAGAACAGGATGGCGACGACAGTTCGCAAAACCCTGGATTATTCGGGCGGATTATTTCCGCGCTTTCCGGCACCGAAACAACCGATACCGAAACCGAGGTGGACGCCGCCCCGGTGGTGAACGGGTCTGCCGTCAGCCCCGGGCTCGGCAACCTGCGGCGCATGCGTGTCGAAGACGTGATGCTGCCCAAGGCCGAGATCGTGTCGGTCCCGTCTGACATCAAGAAGGACGATCTGGTCGAGGTCTTCCGCGAGAGCGGGTTGACTCGTCTGCCGGTTTATCAGGGCACGCTCGATACCCCCATCGGCATGGCGCATCTCAAGGACTTCGCCCTCAGCCACGGGTTCAACGGCGGCGGCGGGCGGTTCAACCTGTCGAAAATGCTGCGCCCGCTGCTGTTCGAGCCACCCTCCATGCCCATCGGCGTGCTCTTGCAGAAGATGCAGTCGGACCGCACACATATGGCGCTCGTGATCGACGAATATGGCGGCGTCGACGGGCTTGTGACGATCGAGGATCTGATCGAACAGGTCATCGGCGAGATCGAGGATGAACACGACATCGCCGAGGGCCGCTTCTGGACCGAGGAAAAGCCCGGCTGTTACCTTGCCCAGGCGCGTACCCCGGTCGATGAGTTTCAGGCC
>JABDPT010000133.1 GCA_013042605.1 Paracoccaceae bacterium | reverse complement strand
GATCAGGGCTCGATCATCCTGTTTTCCGATTTCGAGGATGGCGGGGAAATGTGGACCGGCACGGGCCGGCGCGAACACCGCCAGCCGGCCACGTTCAGCGAACCGTTCCGTGATATCCCGGCGGTGCGGGTCACCATCTCGATGTGGGACATGGACCAGAAGTCGAACCAGCGCGCCGATATCTCGGCCGAAGAGGTCACAACGAAAGGTTTCACGATCGTCTTCCGCACCTGGGGCGATACCCGCGTGGCCCGCGTGCGCGCGGATTGGACGGCCATCGGGCCGCTTCCCGATGAGGATGACTGGGAGGTTTACTGAGGCGACAAAGACCGTTCGAACGGTCTTGCCAGCTTTCTTCGAAGAGAGTTGTCTAAAACTTCGCGTACATGCCTTCATAAATCGGCTCCAGCGTTGCTGGGTCGAAGAGCGATGAGACCGAGGTGCCGTTCCAGATGTTCAGGATGGCTTGGGCGAACATCGGCGCGGTGGGTACGATGCGGATGTTCTTGGCGCCTTTCACGGCTTCGGTCGGTTCGATCGAATCGGTGATCACGAGGCTTTTCATCGCCGAGTTGGTGATGCGCCCCACCGCCGGGCCCGAAAGGACGCCGTGGGTGATATAGGAATGCACTTCCTTGGCCCCGCTTTCTATCAGCACATCGGCCGCCTTGCACAGGGTGCCGGCGGTATCGCAGATGTCGTCAATGATGATGCAGGTCTGACCCTTTACATCGCCGATCACGGTCATCTCGGCCACTTCGCCCGCCTTCTCGCGTCGCTTGTCGACGATGGCCAGCGCACAGCCGATCCGCTGCGCCAGTTCGCGGGCACGGGCCACACCACCCACATCCGGCGAAACCACGGTGACCTTGCTCAAGTCCTTGAATTGATGCTGGATATCGAGCGCGAAGACGGGTGAGGCGTATAGGTTATCCACCGGAATATCAAAGAAACCCTGGATCTGTGCGGCGTGCAGATCCATCGTCAGAACACGCTCAATCCCCGCGCTGACCATCATGTTGGCGACCATCTTGGCGGTGATCGGAGTACGCGCTTTGGTGCGGCGGTCCTGCCGGGCATAGCCGAAATAGGGGATCACGGCGGTGATCCGCGCCGCCGACGACCGGCGCAGGGCGTCGGTCATGATCAAGAGCTCCATCAGGTTGTCGTTGGCCGGGTTCGACGTCGACTGTATGATGAACATATCCTCGCCGCGCACATTCTCGAACACCTCGACGAAGATCTCGGCATCGTTGAACCGTTCGACCCGCGCTTCGACCAGCCCCGATTTGACCCCCCGATGCATCGCCATCCGCCGGGCAACGCCCATCGCGAGCGGTTTGTTTGAATTGCCGGCAATCAGCTTTGGGTCGGGTTGGTGGGGCATGGGCAGCAGTCTCTCTGGCGTGTCGTCTTATGTGACGGATTCGTGACGTTGACACCGCTTAGCACGCGTCTAGGGTCGCGCAAACCACACTTCAACCGGGAGGGGCGAAATGGCCCATATCGACTATTTTTTCGCGACGATTTCGCCGTTTACCTATCTTTCCGGAACCCGGTTCGAAGAGATCGCTGCACGGCACGGGGCGACGGTGACCTATAAGCCGCTGGATGTAATTGCGCTTTTCGGGCGGACGGGCGGCATCCCCCCGAAAGACCGGCATCCGTCGCGGCAGGAATACCGCCTGCAGGAACTGCGCCGCCAATCGGTCAAGACCGGTCTGCCGCTTAACCCCAAGCCCGCGTTCTGGCCGACCAATTCGGCCCCGGCGGCCTATGCGCTGATCGCCGCACAAAAGGCGGGGGGCGGTGATCTAGGCAAGCTGCAATTCGCCTTCGGCCGGTCCTGCTGGGCGGATGAAAAGGACATCGCGGATGACGCCGTGATCCGGGATTGTCTGACCGAAGCGGGATTCGATCCGTCGCTGGCCGATAGCGGGCTTCTGGCGGGGGCCGAGGAATATGCCGCCAATCTGGAAGAGGCGGTCAATCGCGGCGCGTTTGGCGCGCCGTTTTACATCGCGACCGAAACGGATGAGCGGTTCTGGGGGCAGGACCGGTTGGAAGACCTCGACCTGTACCTCGCGGGCAAGCTCTAACCACGCAAGAGGGCGAGGAGCTGGTCCACATCCTCGTTGCGGGTGGACCAGTCGCACACCAGACGCGTTTCGATCATGTCGCCCTCCGCCCCGCCAGCAAGATCGTCGAGGGTGACGAAATACTCTGCACCGCCCGACACTGCCCGCCGATGCGCGGCGCGGGGCAGGGCGGCGTAGATCATATTGGCGTCCGCGGGATGGACCAGCCGAGCCCCCGCGACCCCTGACAACCCAGCGGCAAGCCGGGCCGCCGCGGCATTGGCAGAGCGCGCCATGTCGAGCCATAGGTCGCTTTCGAGATAAGCCAGCATCTGCGCCGCAAGATAGCGATGCTTTGAAAAGAGATGGGCCGCGCGCTTGCGGCGGATGTCAAAGCTCTTCGCATGCTCGGGGTTGAAGAACACCACCGCCTCGGCGTTCATCAGCCCGTTCTTTGTGCCCCCGAAGCTAACCACATCGACGCCCGCTTTCCAGGTCATCTCTGCCGGGCTGCAGCCAAGGGCCACCAGCGCATTCGTGAACCGCGCGCCGTCAAGATGAACCGGCAGGTCGTGATCCCTGGCAATCGCCGTCAGTGCGCGCAACTCGTCCAGCGAGTGCACCGCCCCACGCTCGGTCACCTGCGTGATCGACACGGCCCCCGGCCGCATCGCGTGAAAATCAAGCCCCGCGTCGCGTTCGACCATCGCGCGCAGGGCGTCGGGCTGCATCTTGGCATGGGTTTCGTCGATGAGCGACAGGCGCGCGCCACCCGAATAGAACTCCACCGCGCCGCATTCATCCATCACGATATGGGCGATGCGGCTGCAATAGATCACCTGCCAGGGGCGGACGAGGGCCGAGAGCGCCAGGGCATTCGCGGCCGTTCCCAGCGCCACGAGATAGACCAGCGCCTCGGGCGCCTCGAAGATATCGCGGATGCGGTCGGTCACCTCAGACGTCAGGGCATCCTCGCCATAGGGCAGGGCATAGCCGTCATTGGCGCGCGTCAGCGACTCCATCACGCGCGGGTGCACCGGCCCCATGTTATCCGACCCGAAATTCATGCGCCCGGCTCCTCGATAATGTGATCTTCCCAGTCTTCTTCGGCCACCTCGAATTCGGGCACTGTCCAGCCTTGCACGGACACGCCCGCGTCATGCACCGATTGCGCGGTGCCCGAGATCAGTGGATGCCAGTCGTGAAGCGCCTTACCCTCATAAAGCAGGCGATAGGCGCAGGTCGCGGGCATCCAATAGGCGTGATCCTTGAGCGTTGCCGGGGTCAGCACGATGCATTCGGGGACAAGCGATTTGCGAATGTCGTAATTCCCGCAGCGGCAGCTTTCGCCATCCAGCAACCGGCAGGCGACGCGGGTCAGTTCCACTTCGCCGGTGTCCTCGTCTTCCAGCTTGTTGAGACAGCATTTGCCGCAACCGTCGCACAGCGCCTCCCACTCGCGCGGGGTCAGGTTCGACAGCGGCACACGCTCCCAGAACCGGTCACGCAGGCCGTCGCGGTTGATCGGGTCACGCGCCAAGGATCTCTCGTGCGCGGGCGCTGTCATCATCCATTTGTGTGATCAGCGCATCGAGACTGTCGAACTTCAATTCATCGCGCAGAAAGGCGACAAGAGCGACCGACAGATGCGCGCCGTAAAGATCGCCGCTGAAATCGAAGATGAAGGTTTCAAGGTTCGCGACGTTTTCGCCAAAGGTCGGGCGCACACCGATCGAGGCGACGCCGGTATATTCGCCCGCATGCGGCCCGCCAAGCACATCGACGCGCACAGCATAGACGCCAAAGCGCGGCGGGTGCAGCCCGGCGATGGACATGTTCGTGGTCGGATACCCAAGCTCGCGCCCGCGCTGGTCGCCGCGGATCACCTCGCCCTCGATCCGGTGCATGTGGCCCAGCATCTGGGCGACAATCTCGGGCTTGCCGGCGCTCAGCGCTTCGCGGATGCGGGTCGACGACACCTCGATCCCGCCGGCGGCCAGCAGGGGGGCGATGGTGACGCCGAAGCCCATGTCCCGCCCGAAGCGCTTGAGATCTTGTGCGGTGCCCTTGCGCCCCTTGCCGAAGCAGAAATCCTCGCCCACCACGACGTGTTTCAGGCCCAGCCCATCGGCGATGACCCTCTGCGCAAAGGTTTCGGCGTCAAGTTGCGACAGGGCGGCGTTGAAGGTCAGTTCATATAGCCGGGCCACGCCCATCTTGGCCAGCCGGTTTGCCTTGGCTTCGGCGTTCATCAGGCGGAAGGGCTTGGTATCCGGGGCAAAAAACTCTCGCGGATGCGGCTCGAATGTCAGAATGCCGGTGGGGCAGCCAAGGCGGTGCGCCTCTTTCGCCGTCAGCGATATGACCGCCTGGTGGCCCAGATGCACCCCGTCGAAATTGCCGATGGCCACGGCAGCGCCGCGGTCGGAAGCATCAACATATTCATAGTCTCGGATGATCTGCATGCCGCTTCGGATAGCGGCGCGCGCGGCGGGGTGCAAGCGTCAGTCGAACTTGGCCGACGGGGCCAGCACGGTCGCTTCGCCTTTCAGCACCACGGTGCCGTCAACCTCGCAATGGGTGGCAAGCGTGACGCGACGGCGGCCGTGGTCGATGTCGGTAACCGTCACCACCGCGCGGACCATGTCGCCGGGGCGCACGGGGGCCATGAACTTGAGCGATTGACCCAGATAGACCGTACCGTGACCGGGAAGCTGTTCGCCGATCACCGCCGAGATCAGGCCGGCGGTCAGCATGCCATGGGCGATGCGTCCTTCGAAGATCGTGTCCATCGCGTAGGCATCGTCTAGATGCACCGGGTTCCGGTCGGTCGAAACCTCGGCGAACATTTCGATATCGCGATCGGTGACTTCCTTGAGAAGATCGCGGGTCATCCCGATCTCAAGGTCTTCGATGACAATCGTACCGCGGGGCATGTTGTCGAGCATCTCTTTCTCCGCTTCGCAATTTTCGGATACTCAAGACCCGAATTTTGTAACTTTATTACTTTGCAGATGCAGAAAGGCAAGAGAAATGAAGGTCAGCGAAGCTGCCCTATCGCGAAGGTCGGCTGGATCATTTCCTTTTGAACAAAGGCGGTTAGCGCCTCTGACACGGGGTCGTGCGACGTTTTGGTTTCCGTGGCCGCTAGGCCGCCCGTCACGAAAAGGGAATCGATATCCTCGCCAAGCGCGCCCTTGATGTCGGTGTGAATCCCGTCGCCGACCGACAGAATGCGGCTATCGGGGACGTCGCGGCCAAGCGCAGCAAGCCGCCGGCGGGCAAGGTCATAGACCGGCGGATGCGGCTTGCCGAAATAGAGGCTCTCGCCCCCCATCTCGGTATAAAGCCGCGCCAGCGCCCCCGCGCACCATTCGCGGCTGTCGCCCCGGTCGACCACGATGTCGGGGTTGGCGCAGAGAAGTTTCAGTCCCTTGGTCTTGGCATAAAGGAAATCGGGCCGGTTCACATCCGGGTCGGCAAGCGCATCGAACGGCCCGGTGCAGACGATCCCCTCGGCCTCGGCCAGCGGGACACGCTCGATCTCGGGGCAGTTCTCTAACAGATGGATCGGCTCGAAGAAGGGCAGGTCCTGCTCTTCCCCGATGAAATAGACCTTTTCCCCGACCACACCGCGAAACATCGCCAGCCGCGCGCTGTCGCCCGAACTTGCGATGGTGTCCCAGCAGTCGCGGGGCACGCCCATATCGTCAAGCTGAGCCTCGACCCCGGCGCGGGGCTTGGGCGAGTTGGTCAGCAGAACGACCGCGCCGCCGCCGGCGCGAAACGTCTGAAGCGCTGACACCGCCGCCGGGAACGGCGCGATCCCGTTATGCAGACAGCCCCAGAGATCGCAGAACAGGGCGTCGTACTGCGCCGAGACATCGGCAAGGCTTTGAAGAATGCGGATCATGACGGGCCTCCGGCGCGGCGGTTGTTTGCGCACTCATCGCAGATCATAATCGCGAGCGCAAAGCAGATCGGTGACCCGCTCTTCCCGTTCCGTCAAGCTCAAACCGCCAGGTTCGGGATGATCTGCTTCTTGCGGCTGACGATCCCGGGCAGAACGACCGTGTCGCCGCTCACGCTGGCGCCAAAGCTCTTCTCGGCCACCGACTTGACCAGATCGTTGGGCACGAGAAGCGTGGCCTCTTCCTTCAGGATATCCACGACGAACAAGAGCACCTGATCGGCGCCGTCTTCATCGGCAACCGGCCCCATTGCCGCCATTAGCGCATCTTTGCGCGCCAGCACCGTGTCGGGCGACGTGGTTTCCAGCACCGAGACGCGGAATTGCTTGCCCGCCACCTCGTATTCCTTGCTGTCCATGCGCAAGAGCTCGGCTTCGGAAAAGGCCGAAACATCGGATTTCGCCGCGAACATCTCGGCCGCATAGCCGGGGATGTCGATGCCAAGATCGGCGGCCAGCCCTTCGGCGACGGCGCGGTCGTGATCGGTCGTCGTGGGCGAGCGGAATTCAAGCGTGTCCGACAGGATGCAGGTCAGCATCGTGCCCTTGACCCAATCGGGCATCTCGGCCCCGTCCATCAGGTCATGCATGATCGTCGCGGTGCAGGCCAGCGGGCGGATGGTGATGTCGATCGGCCCCTTCGTTTCCAGCCCGCCGACCAGCTTGTGATGGTCGATGATCGCCGTGACGTTGGCGTCGTTGATTGCGTCGGGCAGTTCGGCGGGGTTGTTGGTGTCGACGATGACCACATCCTGCCCGGCCTCAACCGCGTCGATGATCCGGGGTTTGGCAAGGTCCCACTTGCCCAAAAGCCAGGCGGCTTCGGTGTTTGGCTCGCCCAGAAGAACCGCTTCGGCCTTTGTCCCGGTCTGGTTGAGATACCAGGCCCAGATAATGGGCGATCCGGTGGAATCGGTGTCGGGGGATTTATGGCCGAAAACGAGGGTGGTCATGGGGCTGGGTCCGTCGTGATATGGTGAAAATCGACGGCGTTATAGGGCCGGGGTTGCCCAGTGTCACCCCACCCGGTGGGCGGCAGATCGCAGCATGCGGGGTTTTGACTTTTCGGTCGATCCGGCGTAGACGAAAGCCCTTCGAAAAGAGGAGTGCTCTGACCGTGGACAAGACCCACTGACGTAACCGCACAGAGGTGCCATAACGCGGTGCCATTCCGACGCTCTTTCCAGAAGGATGCCCTGAC
Source organism: Paracoccaceae bacterium (assembly GCA_013042605.1). Classification (GTDB taxonomy): domain Bacteria; phylum Pseudomonadota; class Alphaproteobacteria; order Rhodobacterales; family Rhodobacteraceae; genus JABDPT01. Next base: position 4,927 of record JABDPT010000133.1, on the reverse strand, counting down.
AATGGACACTATCCGCTGATCCCGCTTGCGGGATGACCGCTGCCTGCGCGTCAAAGCGCGGGCCCGATCCATTCAGACAAAAGAGGCATCAAATGCCGAAATCCAGCAAACGCCCCCCTCGGAAGGGGGCTGGCCGAGCTGTGCCGCGCCGGCATCAGCCAAGGCCGGGTAATCCGACGAACCGGCCAGTCCTGAACGATCTGCGCAGACGCCCGAGCGCCGACCGTGCGGTGCCGGGCGGCGGGCGACCAAGGCTTTTCCCGGGGCGCACCGGGGGACGCTAGAACGAACGGCTCCACCCCGCGGGTTCAGCGGGGTGGAGTCGCCGAATGCGCGCGGGAATGCGCGTTTGAAAGGGTCGGGGGATGCCGCTAGGGTCCGCCGAAGAAAGGACCCGTGATGCAACGCCTTCCCTATCTTGATGCCCTGCGCAGTTTCGCGATGATTTTCGGTGTGTTCCTGCATGCCAGCGTCTTGCGCGAAGGCTGGGATCACGAGGTTCTGTCCTTTCTGTCGGCGCGGTTCCGCATGCCGCTTTTCTTCCTGATCTCGGGGTTTTTCGCGGCGATGCTTTTGACACGCCGTGGCAGCGGGCCGTTTGTCCGCTGGCGACTGGTGGTTCTGGGCGTACCGTTGCTTTTCGGATTGGTCGTTCTCAACCCGCTGGCTTTCTATCTCATCGACAAGTTCAACGGTGGCACGGCGGGCCTTTTCGACATCGTGACCGGGGCGGTCGAGGCCCGGGCCAAACCCACGCAGGTCTGGCACCTGCATCTGTGGTTCCTGATTTCGCTTTCGGTCTATGTGCTTGCCGCGCCGGTCCTGATGTGGGTGTTGAACCTTTCGATCATCACGCGGTGCCTGCACTGGCTGGCAGACCGGCGCACGGGCCTTTGCGTGGTCATCCTCGCCGCGATGGTGGCGGTTTGGGAGGTTCTGGTGCGCGGCGCGTGGTCGGCTTTGTCCTTGGCGGAGGTGCTTCCCGGGGCGCAGTTCCTTGTGACGATCACGCTGATCTATGCCTTTTATTTCGCGCTTGGCGTGGCGGCCTTCTATGTCCGCGACCTTTTCGAGGCGCTGCATCGCTGGGCACTTGTCTGGCTGGCGTTGGGCATCGTCGGCGGGCTGGCCTTGGGCATGGTCGCGGACATGCTGCCGTCGCCGGTGGCGGTTATTCTGCAGATCGGATTTCGGACCCTGTCGACCATTGCCTTCATCATGGTGCTGATGGCGGCGTTCCGGGCGTTCATTCCGGCGCAAAGTCGCGTGGCCTATGTGATGAACACGACGATCTATACGGTCTATCTGCTTCATTACCTGGTCATTTACCTGCTCGCCGTGACGGTGTTCGGCGGCGTGACGAACCCGTACATCCTGCATCTTCTGACGGCGCTGACCGCGCTTGGCATCGGGATCGCGGTGCATTTCGGACTGGTGCAGAACAGCCGTGTTGCCAGCTTCCTTCTCAACGGCACAAGCCAGCCCCGCAAGGCGGTCGCCAAACCGGCCTAGGCGCGCCCGCACCTCAACTCCGCGGCCATGTCCGAAATTTTCCGGATTGAGGAGTTGACTCACTTGCCGCACGTCCTTATCTCACCGCCGTTAGCACTCTCTCTACTTGAGTGCTAACAGGGAGAAACTTGAACCAAGGAGCGTTCAAAAATGGCATTCACACCGCTTCATGACCGTGTGCTCGTTCGCCGCGTTGAGAGCGACGAGAAAACCGCTGGCGGACTGATCATCCCCGACAGCGCAAAGGAAAAACCCGCCGAAGGTGAAGTTGTGGCCGTTGGCGCAGGCGCCAAGGACGATGACGGCGATCGGATCTCGATGGACGTCAAGGCCGGTGACAAGATCCTGTTCGGCAAATGGTCGGGCACAGAGATCACGCTGGACGGCGAAGAGCTGCTGATCATGAAAGAAAGCGACATCCTCGGCGTTATCGCCTGAGCCCGTCGCACCACGTAACAAAAATTCAGACTGACAGGAGAAGCCAACATGGCTGCTAAGGACGTCAAATTCGATACCGATGCCCGCAACCGCATGCTCAAGGGTGTGAACATCCTTGCCGATGCGGTGAAGGTCACGCTGGGCCCCAAAGGCCGTAACGTCGTGATCGAGAAATCCTTCGGCGCGCCGCGCATCACCAAAGACGGTGTGACGGTTGCCAAGGAAATCGAACTTGAAGACAAGTTCGAGAACATGGGCGCGCAGATGGTGAAAGAAGTCGCCAGCCGCACCAATGACGAAGCCGGCGACGGCACCACGACCGCCACGGTTCTGGCCCAGGCCATCGTGCGCGAAGGCATGAAGTCGGTTGCCGCCGGCATGAACCCGATGGACCTCAAGCGGGGCATCGACATGGCCGTGGCCAATGTGATCGAGCACATCAAATCGGCCTCGCGCGAAGTGAAAGACTCTGACGAAGTGGCACAGGTCGGTACGATCTCGGCCAACGGCGAAGCCGAAATCGGCCGCCAGATCGCCGACGCGATGCAGAAGGTAGGCAATGACGGCGTGATTACGGTCGAAGAAAACAAGGGCCTTGAGACCGAAACCGAAGTCGTCGAAGGCATGCAGTTCGACCGCGGTTACCTGTCGCCCTATTTCGTGACCAACCCCGACAAGATGACGACCGAACTGGAAGACGCCGTCATCCTGCTGCACGAGAAAAAGCTTTCGTCGCTGCAGCCGATGGTTCCGCTTCTGGAATCGGTGATCCAGTCGTCGAAGCCGCTTCTCATCATTGCCGAAGACGTCGAAGGCGAAGCGCTTGCCACCCTCGTCGTCAACAAGCTGCGTGGCGGTCTGAAGATCGCTGCCGTCAAGGCCCCGGGCTTTGGCGACCGCCGCAAGGCCATGCTGCAGGACATCGCGATCCTGACCGGTGGTCAGGTCATCTCGGAAGACCTGGGCATGAAGCTTGAGTCGGTCACGATGGACATGCTTGGCTCGGCCAAGCGCGTGTCGATCACCAAGGACGAAACCACCATCGTCGATGGTCACGGCGACAAGGCCGAGATCGAGGCTCGCGTGGCGCAAATCCGCGGTCAGGTCGAAGAAACCTCGTCCGATTACGACCGCGAGAAGCTTCAGGAACGTGTGGCCAAGCTGGCGGGCGGCGTTGCCGTCATCCGCGTCGGCGGCATGATCGAAGTGGAAGTGAAAGAGCGTAAGGACCGTGTCGACGATGCGCTGAACGCGACCCGTGCGGCCGTTCAGGAAGGCATCGTTGTCGGCGGTGGCGTGGCACTGGTTCAGGGCGCCAAGGCGCTTGAGGGCCTGACGGGCGAGAACAGCGACCAGAACGCCGGTATCACAATCGTGCGCCGCGCGCTGGAAGCGCCGCTGCGCCAGATCGCGCAGAATGCCGGTGTGGACGGATCGGTTGTCGCGGGCAAGATCCGCGAATCCGACGACGCCACCTTCGGCTTCAACGCCCAGACGGAAGAGTATGGTGACCTCTTCAAGTTCGGCGTGATCGATCCGGCCAAGGTTGTCCGGACCGCTCTGGAAGACGCGGCCTCGGTTGCCTCGCTTCTGATCACGACCGAAGCCATGGTCGCCGACAAGCCCGCCAAAGACGGCGCAGCCGCCGGCGGCGGCATGCCCGACATGGGCGGCATGGGCGGCATGATGTAAGCCAGCCCGGCCAAAGATATTTGGAAGGGGCCCTTCGGGGCCCCTTTTTGTTGGGGTGGTGGGCTGTCTGGTTGGCAGACAAAGCTGACATTGGAACAGTAACTTCGAATGACTGCTTTCGTCTCACGATGTTGCAAAGTAACTTGATGAGAGCAACTAGGAAGGTTTCGCGGCAGAAGGCTACGCAGATGGATGCATTGATGCCCTGGGCACATGCTCAAATTATCGAAGTTGCCGTGGCTTAGTCATTTCAACGACTTTCGATGTCATTCCTGCTTCCAGGGCCAACGTCAAATTTGGCGAGGTTCTTGACCTTGCCCAGGGGCACGTAAACACGTTCCTGGATGACTTCGAGATTGAAGAGCGCATTAAACTTCAAGCCGAATTAATCGGCGAAATTGCCAGGAGGGACGCCGCATTCGACGAAGTGTTTGAGTGGCCACGGAAGACCTACGCCTGGATATCGGTTCGCAACGTTCCAGGAGGAACTGATGCGTACTGTGACACCATAAAAGATGACGATGACCCTGATAAGCCATGGTGGTTTCTTGACGAACTGAGAACCGCTCCGAACTATTCGACAGCACTTGAAGAACGGCTGCTGGCGGCACGCAACCATGATATACGTTGGTCGTTCAGGCGCTCCGCTGGACAACCAGCAATCATCAACGTCGCTTATGGATTGATCGCTGCCAGTCTTGCAGAGTTGACCGATGGACTGATATATTCAGGCAGCAGTGCATGGGACTATAAGATGCTCCCAGCAACTGGCCCGGAACTCCGAGACGTCTACTTCAGGCCAAAATCAGCGAGCCAGCCCGACAAGGCAGACTGGGCTGAGCAGTGCATCGCCTCGCTGCGCCGTGGAATATTTTGAACAACGACGCCGAAGCACCAAAAACCCAGCGGGTTCACTGGACGCTTATCCAAAGCCGACCACCGTGGGATTTGTAGCTTCAGTCGATTTGGGCTGAAAGCGGTCGTTGACACGGTGCGCGCCGCCAGCATGGGCGGCATGATGTAAGCCAGCCCGGCCAAAGACATTTGGAAGGGGCCATTCGGAGCCCCTTTTTGTTGGGGTGGCGACGTATCTAATGGGCGGACGAGGCAGCCCTCCACGTTATTGGTGGGAGACTCTGAAAGCCACTCGAAGACGACGTCTTGCAGAAATCCGTCTACGTTCATTCCGTTGACTAGGCATCCGGCATACCCGCACGTATCATGGCATCTAACCAGCGTTCCCGCGTGCCATCGGGTTTCCAGTCGTCCGGAATGGACGCGTCTT
>JABDPT010000128.1 GCA_013042605.1 Paracoccaceae bacterium | reverse complement strand
GGTCAGAAGCGCGGTTCCGACAAGCCCGCCCGCCGCCGCAAGCGCGAAAAGCGGGGTCGAACTGGCCGTGCCGACATTGCCAAGCTGCGCGATGGCGCCATTGGCCCGGGCCCGGTCGGCCGCATCCGGGTTCAGCGCGGGAACGGCGGCAAAGCTCGCCCCCGGCACAAGACCGATGATCACGAAGACCGGCAGCGACAGGATCGGGCGCAGGTCGGCGGGGGCGAGGATGAGAAGCGCTATGCCGAGAATGGTCAGCGCGAACCCTGCGAGCGCGATGCGGTGCGGCGGGATGCGGCGGGCCAGCACCCCGGCCCCGAAGGTACCGATCAGGGCCACAAGGGGAAGGATTGGCGCGGTCCACGGGGCGAGCAGGTCAGGCAGAAAGGTCAGCAGGCCCAGAAACATCAGCGTGTGCCAAACGAAGCCAAGGGCCGGAGCCAGCAGGCGCGGAGTGCGGTAGATGGCCAGATGGCGCGCGACAAAGCCCGCGCCCGGCTCGGCCCTTGCCACTCCGCGCGGCAGCAGGGGCCAAAGTAGCGCGGCGAGCCCGATCATGCCCGCGCCGTGGGCCAGATAGACGCCCGACGGCCCGCCCAGAACCGGAATGATCGCGGCCGACGCGGCAAAGCCGACGCCGAAGAACGTGCCCCAAAGACCCATCGACACCGGCACATCGCGCGGCGCCGAGATCGCCGCCATCAGGGTCGGCGCGGCCACGACAATGGCCAGATGCGCGGCCCCTTCGACAAGGCGCAGACCCATGAAAAGCGGGATCGGCGGCAAAAGCGCCTGGAGCAGTGACAAGGCCCCGCCGACGATCAGCGCGGTGAGCAGCACCCGCCGCACGCCCAGACGTGCGACGATCACACCGGCGGTGACGCCGAAGATGATGCCCACGACGCTTAACGCCGAGACCGCGAAGGGCAAGATGCCGGGGGGATAGACACCTTCCAATGCGCCCAGCGTCAGCGCGATCTTGGCGAATTGCGCGGCGGCGAAAAGGCCGGCGACAAACAGCAGGATCACCAATCGCCAATCGGTATGTTCGGGGGCACGCATGCCGCCCATAGACCCTATTCGCGCGGCCTTTCCCAGCCCCGATCTCGGCGGTATGCCTCAGGCTCACGAAGCCGTCACTGGCAAATGGCGTCATCATGCTAAGATGAGGTGCGCCGAACAAAAGGAGAGCCCGATGCTGACCCGCCGCCTGTTTCTGACCACCCTTGCCCTGCTTCCCGCCCTGCCCGCCATGGCCCATCACGGCTGGCGCTGGACCGACGACGGCGATTTCGAGTTGAGCGGCATCATCACCGCTGCCCGGCTTGGCAATCCGCACGGGGTGCTGACCATCGACGCGGATGGCGAGATCTGGACGGCAGAGGTCGGCCAGCCGTGGCGCAATGCGAATGCGGGCCTGACCGATGCGATGATGGCCGTGGGCAACGAGATCATCATTCGCGGTCACCGGTCGGCGGACCCTGACCAGCTTGTCGTGAAGGCCGAGCGGGTGATCGTCGACGGAAAGCTTTACGACCTTTATCCCAACCGGTCGTGAACGAGATCGCCGCCGCGCTTGAGGCTACGGGCCTCGCGCAACATCTCAAGACCTCGCGCTGGACCTATCCGCTTGTGAATGCGGGGCATTTGCTGGGGATCGCGCTTCTTGTCGGGGCCATTGTCCCGATGGATGTAGCCATTCTGCGCGGGCGGGGCACGGCGGCGGTTCGGATGCTGCGGCCCTGGGCGGTAGCGGGGTTCGCGCTGGCGGTGGTTTGCGGGGCGATGCTCTTTGTCACGCAGGCGACGGACTATGTCACCAGTGACCTTTATCGCCTCAAGATGGGGCTGCTCGTGCTTCTGGCGCTGAACGCCGCCGTCCATCTCAGGGCAACGGCGGCAGGCTTGCGCCGTGCCGCCGTTGTGTCTTTGGTTGGCTGGCCGACCGTGCTGCTTCTGGGGCGGCTGGTTGGCTATAGCTAGGTCAAATATGGATCACGCGGTCATAGGCATCCAGCACGCTTTCATGCATCATCTCTGACAGCGTGGGGTGCGGGAAGACGGTGTTCATCAGGTCTTCTTCGGTCGTCTCGAGCGTGCGGCCCACGACATAGCCCTGGATCAGTTCGGTCACTTCCGCGCCGATCATATGCGCGCCCAGAAGTTCACCGGTTTTCTCGTCGAACACGGTCTTGACCATGCCCTCGGCCTCGCCCAGTGCGATCGCCTTGCCGTTGCCGATGAAGGGGAAACGCCCGACCTTGACCTTGTAGCCAAGTTCCTTTGCCTTGGCCTCGGAATAGCCGACGCTGGCCACCTGCGGATGGCAGTAGGTGCAGCCGGCGATGGATTCGGGTTTGACCGGATGAACGTTGTTCTTACCCGCGATGAGTTCGGCGACCATCACCCCCTCATGGCTGGCCTTGTGCGCGAGCCAGGGCGCACCGGCGATGTCGCCAATGGCGTAAAGCCCCTCGACCCCGGTGCGGCAGAACTCATCCGTCACGACATGGGTGCGGTCGACCTTGACGCCCAGCGCCTCGAGCCCCAGCCCCTCGGTGTTGCCGACGATGCCGACGGCCGAAATCACGGTGTCGAAGTCGATCTTCTCGACCTTGCCGCCGACCTCGATATGGGCGGTGACCTTGCCCTTGCCGCGATCAAGCTGTTTGACCATGGCTTTTTCCATGATCTTCATGCCCTGTTTGGCAAAGCTTTTCTTGGCGAAGGCGCTGATCTCGGCATCTTCGACGGGCAGGATGCGGTCCATGACTTCGACCACGGTCGTATCGGCGCCCAGCGTGTTGTAGAAGCTGGCGAATTCGATGCCGATCGCGCCGGAGCCGATGACCAGCAGCTTCTTGGGCATGCGCGGCGGCATCAGCGCGTGCTTGTAGGTCCAGACCAGATCACCATCGGCTTCAAGCCCCGGCAATTCACGGGCGCGCGCGCCGGTGGCGAGGATGATGTTCTTGGCGGAAAGCTCTTCGGTGCCCTTCTCGGTCTTGACCGACACCTTGCCCTTGGCGGGCAGGCTGGCCTCGCCCATGAGAACCTCGACCTTGTTCTTCTTCATCAGGTGGCCGACGCCGGAGTTGAGCTGTTTGGCCACCCCGCGCGAACGTTTCACGACCGCGTCGAGGTCATAGTCGATGCCCGTCGCACTTAGCCCGAATTCCTTGGCGCGGTGCATGAGGTGGAAGACCTCGGATGACCGCAGCATCGCCTTGGTGGGAATGCAGCCCCAGTTCAGGCAAATCCCGCCCATATGCTCGCGCTCGACGATGGCCACTTTCAGGCCAAGCTGGCTGGCGCGGATGGCGGCGACATAGCCGCCCGGCCCTGCTCCGATCACGACGAGGTCGAACTGTTTGGCAGCCATTAGAACTTCTCCAGAAAATATAGTTTGACATTAAACTATCTGGCACATTCCCGGGCGGATGTCACCCGCGCAACGTTGCCGCAGGGTCAAAGCCGCTATGCGTCCGGGCGCATTACCGGCCCAGAATGGCCTTCACGTAGCCTTGGGTTTCGCGGTAGGGCGGCACACCGCCATGTTTTTCCACCGCGCCAGGCCCCGCGTTATAGGCCGCCAGCGCCAGCCGCCACGACCCGAACCTGTCATACTGCGTGCGCAGATAGCGCGCGCCGCCTTCGAGGTTCTGTTCGGGATCGCGCGGATCGACCCGCAGCATCCGCGCCGTCGCCGGCATCAGCTGTGCCAGCCCCAGCGCGCCCTTGTGCGACCGCGCCCGGGCGTTCCAACCGGATTCCTGCTGGACCAGCCGCTTGAAGAGATCGACCGGTATCCCGTGCCGCCGCGCCGCCCGCGTCGCAAGCTCGGCATAGGCGCGCGGCGCCGATCCATTGAACGCCGGACCATCGTAGCGCCCGGGCAGATCGAACGGCTTTGGCAAGAGCCGCACCGAATGGGCATATTGCTGGCGCGCCCGTGTATCGAGCACGCGCGTCTGGCTTTCAAAAAGCTTGATGCGGTTCTTTGACGATACGTTCACCGTATCCGCCAGCCCCGCGCCTGCGACCGCCGAACATATCAGCGCCGCGACCCCCAAAACAACAGGCTTCATTCACTCCCCCGAACCCAGTACCCGCCGAATATAGAAAATTATCTGCGTCCCGCCAACCCAGAGCGCTTAGTGCGCTGTTAACCATCTTCGGCCAAGTGTAACGTCGGCCCCAACAAACAGAATCGACGGGAGAGGTGAGATGGCCGGATCGGTGAACAAGGTAATCCTCGTGGGCAATCTGGGGCGCGACCCAGAGGTGCGCACGTTCCAGAACGGCGGCAAGGTGTGCAACCTGCGCGTCGCGACCTCGGAAAACTGGAAAGACAAGAATACGGGCGAACGGCGCGAGCGGACCGAATGGCATTCGGTGGCGATTTTCTCTGAACCGCTGGCGCGCACGGCCGAGCAGTATCTGCGCAAGGGGTCGAAGGTCTATCTCGAAGGCCAGCTTGAGACCCGCAAGTGGCAGGATCAGTCGGGGCAGGATCGCTATTCGACCGAGGTCGTGTTGCGGCCCTATACCTCGACGATGGTCATGCTTGACGGGCGCGGTGATGGCGGCGGCGGCATGGGCGGCGGCGGTGGCGGCGGCTTTGTCGAAGACCAGTCGCGCGGCGGCGGCGGCGGGTTTTCGAACCCCGCACCGGCGGGCGACATGGACGACGAGATCCCGTTCTGATCCATGGGGCTTTTCAGCCCGCACCTTGCCTGACTGCGCGCAGCGTTTCTTTGTCTTTACCGAAGGTTAGTGCTGGCGCAGGGCGTCTTGCAGGACGCCTTTCACCACCGCGGGATCTGTATCTTCGGCAACGAAGGCCGCGCCGATCCCGCGCGCCAGAATGAACCGCAGCCGCCCGTCGACCACCTTTTTGTCCTGCGCCATCAGCGCCAGCAGCCCGTCGGCATCCGGCAGGTCACCGGGAATATCGGCAAGGTCGGTCTTCATGCCCATCGCCCGCAGATGCGCGCGCACGCGGCTTGGTTCCTCTTGCGCGCAAAGGCCAAGCCGCGCGGAAAGCTCGAACGCCAGCGCACAGCCGATGGCCACGCCTTCCCCGTGCAAGAGACGATCGGAATAGCCCGTCGCCGCCTCAAGCGCGTGGCAGAACGTATGCCCGAGGTTCAAAAGCGCCCGGTCCCCGGTCTCGGTCTCGTCCCGCGCGACGATCCCGGCCTTCATCTCGACCGACCGGCGCACCGCATGGGTTCGCGCCGTCGCGTCACCGGCGGCCAGCGCCGGGCCATGTGCCTCGAGCCAGCCGAAAAACTCTGCATCGCCCAGCAGCCCGTATTTGACCACCTCGCCGTACCCGGCCAGAAAATCGCGGGGCGAAAGCGTGTCGAGCACATCGATATCCGCCAGCACCAGCGAGGGCTGATGAAACGCCCCGATCAGGTTCTTGCCCTGCGGTGCGTTGATCCCGGTCTTGCCGCCGACCGAACTGTCGACCTGCGCCAGAAGCGAGGTGGGGATCTGCACGAACCGCACGCCCCGGCGCAGAATCGCCGCGGCAAAGCCCGCAAGATCGCCGATCACCCCGCCGCCCAGGGCGATGACGACATCGCGGCGTTCGACCTGTTCGGACAGCAGCCATTCCACCGCCCGGATCAGATGCGGCCAGCTTTTGGTGGCCTCGCCGGGGGGCAGCGCCAGCGTCGTATGCGCGATGCCCTCGGCCTCCAGCGACGCGGTGAGCGTGGCCAGATGATGCGCCGCGACCGTCTCATCGGTCAGGATCGCCACGCGTTTGCGCGCCAGAAGCGGCGTAATCTCGGCCCCGGCGCGACCAATCAGACCGTTGCCGATGCGTACGTCATAGGCGCGCGCGCCCAACTCAACCCGTACTGCGTCCGTCATATCGCCTCGATCTTGAGCACATCGGGGCGCGTTTCCAGCGCCCGCAGAACGCGTTCGGTCATCTCGTCGATCGACACATCCTGGTCGGTATCGACGGTGAGATCGGCCTTGGCGTAAAGCGGCACGCGCGCGTCATAAAGTTCCTTGAGAAGACCGTAGGGATCGGGAACGCGAAGAAGCGGGCGCGTGTCCTTGTGGCGCACGCGGGCCCAAAGCAGATCAAGCTCGGCGCGCAGCCAGACCGACACACCGGCTTCCGAGATCATGCGCCGGTTGTCCGCCGACAGGAACGCCCCGCCCCCGGTCGACAAGACGCCCGGGCGGGCCTTGAGAAGCCGCGCGATGACCTGGGATTCCTTTTGCCGGAAGAACGCTTCGCCGTCGCGTTCGAAGATTTCCGCGATGCTGCGGTCGGCGGCTTTCACGATCTCGGCGTCGCTGTCGAGAAACGGCACATCCAGCCGCCGCGCCAGCGCCGAGCCGATCGCCGTCTTGCCGGCCCCCATCATGCCGATCATCACAACCGTCTTGTTCAGCCGATACCCCAAAGCGGCAATGCTCCGCGAATTTCCGAATTCAGGTGTGAATGGCGTGATATTGCCGAAAAGACCATATATAAACGTGTCAAATCACCGCCGAAGACGCGGACCATCCCGGATTCCGGGGTGGATAAAAGACCGAGGCAGAAAGGCAGAGCACAAATGAGCCGTCTCTTTAAGGTATTGTTGTTCCTCATTCTTCTCGCAGGCCTTGGGCTTGTGGGCTTTGCCTATCTCGGTGATCTGAGTCCGACACAGGAAGATGTCGTCACCCCGGTGGAAATTGATGCGGGCTAGGTACGCCGCGCTGTGTCTGGCCTTCTGGGCCGGCGGAACGGCGGCGGCCGAGGGGCCACTGTCGGCGATCGACTGGTTGTCCGACAGTGTTGCCGCGCCGCAGCAGTCCGGCCCGCTGCGCGGATCGGACATCACGACCAACGCCCTGCCACAAGAGATTGCGGTCACGCCGCTGGGTCAGCCTCTGGCGGATGCCGTGGGGCTTTTGCCACCTTCAGCGACGGGTCTGCCGCGGGCGCTATGGGGAACCGCCACCAGCGACGAGATCATTGCGCGGCTCGATGCGGTGCCGCTGGATCTGATGCCAAGTCTGCGGCGGCTTTTGACGACCCTGTTGCTGGCCGAAGCGAACCCTGCCGTCGATAGCGGGCCCGAAGACCGGCTTCTTCTGGCCCGCGTTGACCGGCTTCTGGCGATGGCGGCGCTTGATCGGGCCTCGGCGCTGCTGGACCGCGCTGGACCCGAAACACCCGAACGCTTTCGCCGGTATTTCGACGTGGCCCTGTTGCGCGGCAATGAAACACAAGCCTGCGCGCGGATGCGGGCCCGACCCGAAATCTCGCCCACCTACCCTGCCCGCATCTTTTGTCTGGCGCGGGGCGGCGACTGGCAGGCCGCCGCCGTCACGCTCGAAACAGCCGAGGCGCTTGGCATTCTGAGCCCGGAGGAAGACGCGCTTCTGGCGCGCTTTCTCGACCCCGATATTCTGGATGAAACCGGCAACGACACTCTGCGCCGCGCGCCGACCCCGCTGATCTTTCGCATGCTCGAAGCGGTGGGCGAACCGGTGCCCACGGGCACGCTGCCGCTGGCTTATGCCTGGGCCGATCTGCGCCCGACACGCGGCTGGAAGGCACAGCTTGAGGCGGGCGAACGGCTGGCCCGCAATGGCGCGCTGCCCGCCAACCAACTGACGGGCATCTATCTGCGGCAACGCCCCTCTGCCTCTGGCGGGGTGTGGGAACGTGCGAAGGCGATGCAAACCGTGCAGAACGCCCTGGCAAGCGGCGATACGGATGCCTTGTCAAAAGAGCTTCCGGCGATCTGGGCCACGATGCGCAACGCCGGGCTTGGCCTTGTCCTGGCCGAGCAATATGGCGGCGAGCTTGCGGATCTGTCGCTTGACGGCGCGGCGGGCGATCTGGCGTTCGAGATCGGGCTGATGTCGCCGGCTTACGAAGAGATCGCCCTTGCCGCGCGCCTTGGTACACCCCGCGCCCGGTTTCTGGCCGCCATCGCGCGCGGCGTTCCCGAACAGGCGACCGCGCCCGACACGCTGAGCCTTGCGGTGCGCGACGGGTTTCTGGCGGATGGGCCCCCACCCGCGCTCGACATGCTGGTGCGCGAGGGGCGCGTGGGCGAAGCGATCCTGCGGGCGATCACGCTGTTTTCCGAGGGCGCGCAAGGCGACCCGGACGGGATCAGCGATGCGATTGCCCTGTTGCGTGCCTTGGGTCTGGAGCAGACCGCGCGGCGCGCATCGCTTGAACTGTTGATCGAGGAGGCACGCGGATGAGCGACGCGATGCGGATATCGACCTTTCTGGACGCACGGGCCGCCGAACGCGACGCGTCCGAGAACACGCGGCTGGCCTATGCCCGCGATCTGACGGATTTCGTC
>JABDPT010000125.1 GCA_013042605.1 Paracoccaceae bacterium | reverse complement strand
TTTCGTTGCCGATGACGATCCCGGTTGGCGTGACGTGGAACAAACCGACATTGACGCACTTTTGGCCCGCGCCGACGTGATCAGCCTTCACGTCCCGCTCACCGACGCGACCTTCCATCTGATCGATGAAAGCGCCCTGTCGCGCATGAAACCAGGAGCCATCCTGGTGAACGCGGCGCGTGGCGGCGTGGTGAACGAGGCGGCTCTCGCCCACGCGCTGCGAAGCGGGCAGCTTGGCGGGGCGGCGCTTGATACGTTTGAAACCGAACCGCTCACGACCGAGGCCGCGGCGATTTTCGACGGTGCTCGCAACCTGATCCTGACGCCCCACATCGCCGGGGTGTCAGTCGAGGCCAACCGCCGTGTCAGCAAAATGATCGCGGACAAGGTTTTGGCGCATCTGCTTGAGGGGAGCTGAAGCGGAAGACCGGTTGAGGTCAGGGTGAGGCTTGGGGCGCCGGGGGTCTGGCTGGGTCTGGTCGTCGGGCTGGCCTGAGCCGGGATTCTGCTGAGCTGGCGGTTCCTGCGGCTGTCGGCGGCACTGAACGCGGGGTAGAGCAGCGTTTTCGAAAACGCTGGGCAAATCTCTTGGAAGAGATTTGGGGGCGAGGGGCGGCTTTGAGCCCATTTTACAGAATGCTGCGCAGAGCGTGCACGGCAGCTTCGACTGGCCGGCAAAGAAACGTGTCGAAATCAAACCGAGTTTTGCCAAGGGTTTGTCACATGAAGAAATCCAACGTTTTGAGTGCACGCCGTGCTCCTGCCAAGAACGACCGGTTCTGACCGGTAGGTCTCTTGAGGAGGTCATTCTTCGCATTCCGGCGAGTTTTGCAGGACGATCACAGCGGCAGGTCAAGCTCGACCAACGCTCTTTTTTTGTGCTGCATCGGTCAAGGGTATAGTCTTTCGACAGGCGAAGCATCCAAAACGGAAGAGGACGCGAGATTGACTCGGACAAAAACCCGTTCCCTGCGGGACACGATCCATCTGAGCGCGTCGGAAATGGCAGGCGCACTCAAGGCCGGCGATCTTTCCGCCGAAGAAGTCGTCGACGTTCACATCGACCACATCCAGAAAGTCAATCCCGCCTTGAACGCGGTTGTCATTCCGTTGTTCGACGAAGCCCGCGCGCAAGCGAGGATGGCCGACGAGGTGCGTGCCCGAGGCGAACCTCTTGGCGCGCTGTACGGCGTGCCGGTGACCATCAAGGAGCAATACAAGGTCAGGGGTACGCAAACCACGCTTGGGGCGACCAACAAGATCGGCAACGTCTATGACGACGAGGGACCACTGGTCACCGAGCTTCGCGCCGAGGGCGCGATCATCCTGGGCAAGACCAACATCGTCCAGACGCTTTTGGGACACGAAAGCGACAATCGGGTCTATGGCCGCAGCAACAACCCCTGGGACCTCGGGCGCACGCCAGGGGGAAGCAGCGGCGGCGACGCGGCCATCGTCGCCGCCGGCGGCGCGCCGCTTGCATTGGCGAGCGATCTGGGAGGCAGCATCCGAATTCCGTCTCTTTGCTGCGGCGTTCACGGCTTCAAGCCGACGACGGGTCGGTTGACCAACGACGATTTCCCGGGCGAGCTTCTCGGATATGGGCAGGAAGCCATCCTTCCGCAGCCCGGACCGATCGCCCGAACCGTTGCCGATCTCGCGCTCGCCATGGCGGTATTCGCCAGGACCTCGATGAACGCGACCTGCGACAACGTCCCGCCGGTCCCATGGACCGACCCGACGACGATCTCGATTAAGGGGATGCGCATCGGCTATTACACCGACAACGGGCTCTTGAGCGCTTCGCCCGCGCTGCGGCGCGCGGTCGAAGAGGGCGCCGAAGCCCTGCGGTCGATGGGCGCCGAAACCGTCCCCGTCGACGCGCCGGACCCTTTCGAGGCGATGCGCATCTTCCTTGGTGTGATGACAGCCGGCGGCGTCGCGCAGATGAAATCCCTGCTCGGCGCGGAAAAACCGATCCCGCAGATCGCGGCTGCGGTCAAAGGCATGGGCACACCGCGCCTGGTACTTGCCATGGTGGCAAGGCTCATGGCTGCGCGAGGCCAGCACCACAATGCCCGTGTGATCGGAAACATGGGCGCCCTCAAGACCGCCGACTACTGGCATCTGGTCGAAGCTCGCACGGATTATCGGATCAGTTTCCAGCGCGCATTGGATGCGGCCGGGCTGGATGCCGTGATCTGCCCGCCCCACGCCGTGCCGGCGGTGACGCATGGCGCCAGCGAGCATTTGTTTCCGGCGGTGAGTTACGCCTTCACCTACAACGTCCTTGGCGCTCCTGCGGGCGTGGTTTCGACGACCAGGGTGCGGCCGGGCGAGGAGAGCGACCGCGACGTTGGCAAGGACATCGCCGACAGGACGGCGCAACAGGTCGAACAGGGCAGCGCGGGATTGCCGGTCGGGGTGCAGGTCGTCGCGCGGCATTGGCACGACCATGTGGCGCTTGCCGTGATGGAAGCGCTGGAAGCGCATTTCCGCAAGAAGGAGGAGTATCCGCTTCAGCCGGATTTCCCGATAAACATTTGAAAAATGGACAATTCTGGCGCTTTGCCTAGCTGCAAAATCCGTCGCGAAGCCACGCATCACTACACCGGCGAAAAACACCGTTTCCTTCTGGCAGAAAGCTGCTGTTCAACAGTTGCGATTGAAAGTTCGCTTTGTCCCGCCAAGCCCACCTCACAGCCCAGAAGAAACCACTCGCCTTCAGCGATAACACCGTCACTCTTTAGCCCAAGGCCCACATGTCACTCAACGTCCGGCCTCAATCCCCCTCGACCAGCATCAGGTCCGTCGTCGCCGAAACCTCGCGTTCGGCGCGGGCGGCGCGGTAGGCGTCGGATGCGTAGAATGCGCGCGCGGCGGCGATGTCGTCGAACTCGATCAGGATGACCGTGCCGCTGACATCCCCTTCCTTGATTTCCGGGTTTGGGTTGCGGGCCAGAACGCGGCATCCGTGTTCGTTGATCGCGTGCTGCGACAGGTCCTTGAACCGTTCGAATTCCTCCGGATCGTGGACACGAATATGTGCCACCAGATAGGCTTTTGGCATGTCTCCTCCCTTGGCTCTTGCGTTGTTCTAAACGGCGCCCTCCGTGGCTCCGTTTGCGTTCGGCAGCATCTGGATAAAGCCCGTCGGGCATTCATGCGCGCACAGCCCGCAGCCTTTGCAATAGTCGAGGTCGAAGAGGTAATGCGAGCCGTCAAGCGCCAGTTCGACCGTCTTGATCACCGCGTTGTCGGGGCAGAAGGTCCAGCAATTATCGCAGGCAAGGCAGTTGCCGCAGGACAGGCAGCGTTCGGCTTCCGCCATGGCGGCGACGCGTCCGATATCGCCCTCGATCTCGGTGTCGAAGGTGCGTTCCTCCACGGAGAGTTTCGGTGCTTCTGCACGGGGCAGATGGTCGTAATAGGTCAGGTTGAGTCCGGCATTGGGCATCTCGGGCCTGTCATCCACGACCGGATCGGCCTCTCCGGCGAGATGCCGGGCGACGGCGCTGGCAGCCAGCGCACCATCGCCGATGGCGGCCGCCACCGTACCCCGGTCACCGCGCGCATCGCCAAGGGCGAAAAGCTCTCCCTCATTCAGGCGCCCGAAGCGATCACTTGGGCGCAGATAGCCACGCTCGACCAGACCGGACAATCCCTGGGGTTCGACGCGCTCGCCGATGCATGGAATTACCATGTCGACCGCGACCACGCGTTCGGTTCCCTCGAACCCGATGCGGTGCGACCGGCCATCGCGCCCGGGCAGTTTGCGCAGACTCATGATCTCGACACCCGTGACGCGGCTGCCTTTCATGATCAGGCGGTTGATCGTGGCGTGATCGATGATCTCGATACCCTCTTCCAGCGCCTCTTCCAGTTCGCGCGGGACGACGTTGATTTCGTCGGACGGGTCGGTATCGGGGCCGGGCAGGCCCGATGCGGTGATCAGGGTGACCTGTTTCGATCCCGACCGTTTGAGAAGCCGGCACAGGTCCATCGCGGTGTTGCCGCCGCCATGGACGACCACACGCTCGGCCTCGGGAAGGGCGCCATGATCGACGAAGTCCTTGAGCATATGCAGCCCTTCGCGCAGGTCCGCGGGGACGGCGCCGTCGACGGACCAGGCGGTGCTGGCCTGACAGCCCGGGGCGAGAAGCACGGCGGGATGGTTGTGGCGCAATTCCTCAAGCGACACGTCGCGCCCAAGCCGCGTCCGCAAGTTGAGCGTGATGCCCGGCAGCGCCAGCACGCGCGAAAGCTCGGCATCGAGCGGTGCGCGGGGCAGGCGGGTCTGGGGGATCGCGGCGCGAAGCAGGCCGCCCGCCTCGGGCGAGGCTTCGTAGATCGTGGCGCGCAGACCATGACGCAGACAGTGATAGGCCGCCGATATCCCCGCCGGTCCCGCGCCGACAATGCCCACCTCGGGTGCGTTGGCGCGCGGTGCGGCGACCGGATAGTCCCAACCATTGCGGATCGCTTCGTCGCCAAGCCAGCGCTCGACATTGTGGATCGCGAGCGCGCCATCAAGGGCGGCGCGGTTGCACGCCCCCTCGCAGGGATGCGGACAGACCCGTCCGGTGATCGCAGGCAGCGGATTGGCGCGCACAAGCTCGGCCCAGGCCGCCTCTGCATGCCCTTCTTGCAGTTTGGCGAACCACGCCTGCTGATCCTCGCCCGCCGGACAGGCGGCGTGGCAGGGGGCCTTGGCGTGGATATGGGCCGGCATTTCGGTCGACCGCCAGTTGCCGGTCTTGAAATCCAGCGAGGTTCCGGGCTTTGCATAGGCCCCGCGTGTCATAGACACCATCTCACGCCCTCCTTGCCGCATGTCCGCTGCGGCCGACCGCAGCGCTTCCGCCCGTGTCGACGGGATCTTCGCCGTCGCCCTGCAGGCTGAAGACCTGAATATTGTAATCCGCGAGCGCCTGAAGATGCGCGCGCTCTTCCTCGGCGCGCGTGTCCTCGGTGTCCATAAGGTGCGAAAACCGCCCCTGGATCGAAAGGTAGTCGGTGACCGGGCGCACGTCGCGGATCGGCATCACGTTGGTCAATGCACCACGCTCGATCTCGACCAGCGGGAACAACCCGCATTCCACCGCGCGCCGGGCGACCTGAATGGTCAGGGCGCTGGCATGTTTCCATCCCAGCGGGCAGGGGCTGTGGATCACCAGAAAGGTCGGTCCGTCGATGCCCATCGCATAGCGGACCTTGCGTTGCAGGTCGGCAGGGAAGGCGACCGAGGCCGAGGCGGCATAGGGAATGTGATGCGCCGCGATGATCGACAGCAGGTCTTTCTTGAGGTGCCGCTTGCCCATCCGTTCCTTGCCTGCGGGCGAGGTTGTCGTCGTTGCCGAATGCGGCGTCGAGGACGAGCGCTGGATGCCGGTATTCATATAGGCTTCGTTGTCGTAGCAGACGTAAAGCACGTTGTGATACCGCTCGAGCATGCCCGAAAGCGCCTGAAACCCGATGTCATAGGTCCCGCCATCGCCGCCGAAGGCCAGCACCTTGGTGTTCTTGCCCTGGGCCTTCATCGCCGCTTCCATGCCCGAGGCCACGGCGGCGGCGTTCTCAAAGAGCGAGTGCACCCAAGGCACGCGCCAGGCCGATTGCGGCCAGGGCGTCGTGAAGACCTCAAGACACCCCGTCGCGTTGGCGATCATCACATCGGGTCCGGCGCTTTCCATGACAAGTCGCGCGGCCAGAGCCTCGCCGCAGCCCTGGCAGGCCCTGTGGCCGCTATCGAGGCCGCGAAATTTCGGCTGCGCCTCGCGCGGGCTGTGGGGGATCGTTTCTTCGCCGGGGGCCAGAGGCTTGCGTCCGAATTTCTGGCGCAGTTCTGTCAGGCGTTCGGCCCGTTCGGATTCTGCCGACATTATCTGTCCTCCGGATCGAGTTTTTCTGGATCGGCGTCGAACACCGAGAATGCGGGTGCGTCCGGATCCGAGATCGTCGCCATGAGATCGGCATAGATGGTTTCGGGAATATCCCGGCCGCCAAGTCCCAAAGCGTGGTTGTGAATGCGCGGAGCCCCCGGCACATCGGCCAGAACCGCCGCGACCTCGGTGCCGACGATCCCGCCCATGCCGGGTGAGATCGCGCGGTCGATGACGATCAGATGGTCAAGCCCCTCGGCCGCCTTGCGCAAGGCTTCTGCCGGGAACGGGCGATAGGCCCGAAGTTTCAAGAGCCGCGCGGAGCCGGTATCCGGCCCGGCGTGCTCCATGCCGGTTTCGATGGTGCCGAAGGTCGAGCCCATGGCGAGGATGCCGATCTTCGCGTCCGGGTCGCCCGTCACCTCCAGAAGTCCGCCGCAGCGTCGACCGGTAAACGCGTGCCATTCCCGGTCGATCTCTTCGATGACGTCGAGGGCCTTGATCATCGCGGCATGGTGGCTGTGGCGCACCTCTGCGAAGAAATCCGGTGCCACAAGGGTGCCCAGCGACTTCGGATCGCCCGGGTCGAGCTTTCGGCTGAATTGGTAGGGCGGAAGCCAGCCATCGACCGCTGACTGGGCAGGCAGTTCAATGGGTTCGAGCGTGTGCGTCAGTATGAAACCGTCCATGCAGACCATGACCGGAAGCTCGGTCTCTTGCGCGATGCGGAAGGCTTGAATCGTTGTGTCGACGGCCTCTTGGTTGTCGGCTGCGTGAAGCTGGATCCAGCCGGAGTCGCGCACGGCCATGGAATCGCTGTGGTCGTTCCAGATCGACAAAGGCGCCGAAACGGCCCGGTTGGCCACTGTCATCACGAGCGGGATGCGCATGCCGGCGATGTTGAAAAGAACCTCGGCCATCAGAAGAACGCCCTGGCTCGCGGTCGCGGTATAGGCCCTTGAACCGGCCGCCGCCGCCCCAAGAACGACGGACGCGGCAGAGAATTCGCTTTCGACGCTGACGAATTCGGTATGCATCTCGCCATCGGCGACAAGGCGCGACAGGTTTTCAACGATATGGGTCTGCGGCGTGATCGGATACGCGGCCACTACGTCGGGGCGGCAAAGCGCCACCGCGCGGGCGATGGCCTGGCTGCCTTCCAGAGCTTTAAGCATTTGCGGGCTCCTTCCAGATGTCGCGTTCGACTGTCTTGGCCGCCTGATCGACAAGGCCGATATTCCGTTCAAGCATGTCGCCCGTAAACCGGTCGCGCAGGGCGGCGTTCAGCGAGTCGATCGGGAAAAGCCCCGTGGCCGAAAGGAAGGCCGCCAGAAGCGCGGTGTTCGGGATCGGCCGCCCGATCGCCTCGACCGCCATCTCGGTCGCCCGCACGGACAGCGCACGGCACCCGAAGCGTTCGGCGATCTCCTCGCTGGGAAGGGTGGTGTTGACGATCATGCCGCCGCCGGGCCTGAGACCCGCGGTGATCCCTGCATCCTGCAAAAGCGTGCCGTCCTGAATGATCAGGTAGTGCGGCGCGCGCACCTGTGCCCGCAGGCGGATCGGTTTTTCATCGGTCCTGACAAACGCGGTCACCGGGGCGCCGCGCCGCTCTGCGCCGAAGGAAGGAAAGGCCTGGCACATCTGCCCGGCATGAAAGGCGGTTGTCGCGAGAAGATAGGCGGCTGCCACGCTGCCCTGTCCTCCGCGCCCGTGAATGCGATACTCAATCATGAGGCGCACTCTGCCGATATTACGGTGGCGGGCACATGACGCAGATCAAATGTCGGGGATGTGTGATGGCGGGTGTGGTTTCGGAGAGGCGAAGGACGCTTTACCGATCCACGGGCATTTGCCGGAGTGGCTGTTGTGTGGCGCGCCCGCGAACGATCCGCGCCTCAGGCCGTCAGTCTTTCGACCCGCGCAGGTATTCCAGCATCGTCTCGGCATCCGAGACCTGCACCGGCACCCCGGGCGGGTTGTCGGTCTTGTCGGGTTCGACGAATGCCTTCTTGATCGCGCCATCCACCGCGTGGATGGAATAGCGCCAGCTGCGCAGCCCCATGCCTCGGGCCGTCCGTTCCACCAGCATGTCCATCTTGCGGGTGAAATCGCCGTTCCCGTCGGGCAGCATCATGACTTTTTCGATCTGTTGAGAAAGCGCCCACTGCCGCATCACGAACGCATCGTTCACCGAAACGCAGATGACCCGGTCGACGCCAAGCGCGGTGAAGGCGTCGTAATTGGCCTCATAGCCCGGCAGGTGGCTTTCCGAGCAGGCCGGCGTGAAAGCGCCCGGGAGGGCGAACATTACAACATTTTGCCCGGCGAACAGGTCGGCCGTGGTGACCTCTTGCCATTCGAATGGGTTCGGGCCGCCAAGGGCGTCGTTTCGGACGCGGCAGTGAAACACCGCCTCGGGGATGGAATTCGGGATCATATCGGTCCTGTTCGCGCAGTCTTCGCCAAGTCGGGTGGCGGCGAAGGTCGTTTCGCCGCCGGGAGTGGTTCAGTCGAACATATCGGGCTGGTCGATGGCAAGCTGATTCCAGATCGTCTGAAAATGCAGCCAGCCGATATACTCGCTGCCGACATGCTCGCGGCTGTAGCGGGCGCGATCGGCGGGAATGCGGATCGGTTCGATGCCGGAGGCCGCGATATCGAGTTGCTGCTGGCAGCACCTTTCAAGCGCGATGAACCAGAACGCGGCAGAGTCGATGCTGTGGCGGCTTGCGGTCAGAAGGCCGTGGTTCTGGTGCAGCGCGGCCTTCACCCCCTTGAAGGCCTTGGAGACGTCAGATCCTGCGTGGTTTTCCACAGCGACCTGTCCGCCCTGTTCGCCGATCACGACGTGATCTTCGAAGAACGCGCAGGCGTCTTGCGTGATCGGGTCGATCGGGCGTCCGGTGGCGCACCACGCCGTGCCATAGGTCGTGTGTGCGTGGCACATCGCGATGATGTCGGGATGCTCTTCATGGACATTGGCATGCAGGACAAAGCCCGCGCGGTTCACCGCATAATCGCCTTCGATCACGGTACCTGCATGATCGACAAGGATCAGGTTCGACATCTTCACCTTGTCGAAATGGATGCACATGGGGTTGGTCCAATAAAGCTCGGGACGCTCGGGGTCGCGGACGGTCAGGTGCCCGGCAAAACCATAGTCGAACCCGGCTCGCGCGAAGGCGCGGCAGGCGGCGACCAGACGTTCCTTGCGGTGGCGGCGCTCGTCCTCGATGCTGTCGAATTCGGGAAGCTCGGGGAAGATCAGCCCTTCCTGTTCGGGCTGATAGATCGAAACGCGGTTTCCAAGATCAAGCACAGCGTATCCTCCGGTGGCTGCAAGGCGGCCCATGCGCCGCCTTTCCTCATGTCAGAGAAATGCGGCGGCGGGGTCACGCAAGCAATACAACAGCGGCAATAACTGTTATCATGCTGTGGAATAAATAAGGATCAGGGCTATCAGGGACGACAGGCTTCTCGAAATGCGGGTCTATCTGGCCGTTGTGTCGACCGGGGCGTTCACCGCGGCGGCGCATAGCCTTGGCGTCAGCCAACCCTTCGTCAGCCAGACCATCCAGCGGCTTGAAGCGCGGCTGGGCACGAAGCTCTTGCATCGGACGACGCGCGGGCATCGCCTGACGCCGGAAGGCACGCGGTTTCTGGACGTGGCCCGACAGGTTCTGGACGTCGTTGAAACGGCCGAGGCCGAATGGCAGGTCAGCGATGCGCAGGTCGAGGGAGTTCTGCGGGTATCGGTTCCGATTGCCTTCGGGCTTGACCGGATCACACCCGTCGTCCCGGAGTTTCTTGCCCGGCATCCGAATCTCGCGCTGGACATGCGGCTGACCGACGACGCCGAGAACCTGATCGAAGATCAGATCGACGTGGCGGTCCGGATGGGGCGGCTTGGCGACTCGAGCCTCATGCACCGCCGTCTTTGCGGATTGCAACGCATCGTCGTGGCCACACCAGAACTTGTCGCGCGCCATGGCATGCCCGCCCGGCCATCGGACCTTGACGACTTTCCTTGCGTGGCATGGGATGGCAGCCGCGAGCATCTGAACCGGTGGCGGTTTCTTGACGACGGCAAGGAGATCACGTTCCGCGCAGAAAGCCGCTTTCGCAGCAATCAGGGCATGTCGCTTTACCAGATGTGCCTGGCCGGGATGGGGGCGATGCGGGTAGCCGAACATCTGGCCCGCCCCGCGATAAAAAGCGGATGGCTGGTGCAGCTTTTGCCCGACCATACGGCGGTGGACGACACGGCGATCTACGCGGTGTTCCTGCCGGACCGCCACATCGTACCGCGCATCCGCAACTTCATCGATTTCATGGTCGAAACCTTCCGCGACCCCGATTGGGAGATAGCGGGCGCGTCGGCGTGATAGGTTTTGTATTGGCGGGTCCGGGGTTCTGCGGAACCGGCGGCTCTTGCGGCCGTCGGCAGAGTTGCGGGCGCGGCGAAACAGCGTTTTCGAAAACGCTGGGCAAATCTCTTGGAAGAGATTTTTTCGGATGGTGGGTGCTTTCGAGAACGCGTCCGAGACGCTTGATTTCCTCGGGTTCGCAGCACTTCTTGACCGGCTCAAAGCGGCAGAGGAGGATATCCCCTATCCTTTGTCGACCGCGTGAGCGATCGGGCCCTATCTAATGACATTCCGAATGCAGAGCGGGTCTGTGAGCAGCTCCGGCCGCCGTCGAGCGTGATACCCTTATTCTAGGGGGCCTCAGGCCATCGCGCCCTTCTGCCGGGCGATATCCTTCTGCACCAGATCGGCATAAAGCGCGCGCAGGCGTCGGGTCACGGGTCCCGCACCGCCGCTGCCGATGGATTTGCCGTCGATCGATGCAACAGGGGTTTGCGCGCCGAAGGTGCCGGTCAGGAAGGCTTCGTCGGCGCTGTAGGCCTCGTAAAGCGAGAAGTTCTTTTCAAAAACGGGAATGCCGTCGGCGTGGCAGAGGTCGATCACCTTTTGGCGGGTTACGCCGTTCATGCAATAGTCGCCGGTCGAGGTCCAAACCGCACCCTTGCGCACGATGAAGAAGTTGCAGGCATTCGTGGTGTTCACGAAACCATGCGGATCAAGCATGAGCGCTTCGTCCGCACCGGCCTGTTCGGCCTGAAGACAGGCGATCACGCAGTTCAGCTTGGAGTGGGAATTCAGTTTCGGGTCCTGGCTGTGGGGAAGGCTGCGCACCTGCGGAACGCTGGCCAGACGCAAGCCCGACGAGGGCAGGGCGGGGCGCGAGTGTTCCATGATGATGACGAGCGTGGGGCCAGAGCGGCTGAGCGACGGGTGTTGAAAGGGGCGCACCTTG
>JABDPT010000118.1 GCA_013042605.1 Paracoccaceae bacterium | reverse complement strand
AATTGAGGAGAAAAGCATGATCCATAAGAACTGGCAGGAATTGATCAAGCCGACACAGCTTGAGGTAAAGCCGGGCAACGAGCCCGCGCGTCAGGCGACTGTTATCGCCGAACCGTTGGAGCGTGGCTTTGGCCTGACGCTTGGCAACGCGTTGCGCCGCGTGCTGATGAGCTCGCTTCAGGGTGCTGCGATCACCAGCGTTCAGATCGACAACGTGCTGCACGAGTTTTCCTCCGTTGCCGGTGTCCGCGAGGACGTGACCGACATCGTGCTCAACATCAAGGGCGTGGCGATCCGCATGGACGTCGAGGGGCCGAAGCGGCTGTCGATCTCGGCCAAAGGGCCGGCGGTCGTGACCGCGGGTGACATTTCGGAAAGCGCGGGCATCGAGATCCTGAACAAGGACCACGTGATCTGCCACCTCGACGATGGGGCCGATCTTTTCATCGAGCTGACGGTCAACACCGGCAAGGGCTATGTCGCCGCCGACAAGAACCGCCCGGAAGATGCGCCCATCGGCCTTGTGCCGGTCGACGCGATCTATTCGCCGGTCAAGAAGGTCAGCTATGACGTGCAGCCCACCCGTGAGGGACAGGTGCTGGACTATGACAAGCTGACGCTGAAGCTGGAAACCGACGGTTCGGTCACGCCGGACGATGCCGTGGCCTATGCCGCGCGCATTCTGCAGGACCAGTTGTCGATCTTCGTTAACTTCGACGAGCCGGAATCGGCGCGTGCCGAAAGCGACGATGACAGCCTTGAGTTCAACCCGCTTCTGCTCAAGAAAGTGGACGAGCTGGAGCTGTCGGTGCGGTCGGCAAACTGCCTGAAGAACGACAATATCGTCTATATCGGCGATCTTATTCAGAAGACCGAAGCAGAGATGCTGCGCACGCCGAATTTCGGCCGCAAGTCGCTGAACGAGATCAAGGAAGTGTTGTCGGGCATGGGCCTTCACCTTGGCATGGATGTCGAGGAATGGCCGCCGGAGAACATCGAAGATCTGGCCAAGAAGTTCGAAGACAACTTCTGAGGGTCGAAGACAACGCCCCGGGCCTGACCCGGGGCGCCGTGAGGCAAGGCGCTTTGCGGGACGAGGCCCCGGATAACATCCGGGGCGCGACGGAAGAGACACCGCGAAACCGGGCCGGTTCGCGGGGGACGGTGAGACCCCGGAGCACATCCGGGGCGATCACCAGACTAGGCCCCAAGGAGAGCGGCTGACACGCATCAGACCGCCAGACAAAGCAAAACCGCCCGTAGAGGGCACGTTGGAGTAAAGAAAATGCGTCACGCACGAGGCTATCGCCGCCTGAACCGCACCCATGAGCACCGCAAGGCTCTTTTTGCGAACATGGCCGGCTCGCTCATCGAACACGAACAGATCAAGACCACGCTGCCGAAAGCCAAGGAACTCAAGCGGATCGCCGACAAGCTGATCACGCTGGGCAAGCGCGGCGACCTGCATGCGCGCCGTCAGGCGGCATCACGGCTCAAGCAGGATGCCCATGTCGAAAAGCTTTTCGACGTGCTGGGCCCCCGCTATGCCGAGCGTCATGGCGGCTATGTCCGTGTGCTCAAGGCCGGGTTCCGCTATGGCGACATGGCGCCGATGGCGATCGTTGAACTGGTCGACCGCGATCCCGACGCCAAGGGCGCCGGCGACCGGGCCCGTGTTGCCGCCGAAGAGGCGCTTGAGAACGAATAAGACACGGTCAGGTTGTAGGCCTGACCCGGCGCCCGATCAGCTCGGGCGCCGTTTTCGTGTCCGGGCCTCTTGAGCGAAGGTTGCCTCTGCCGCAATGTGCTGCATGTCTCTCGACATCCCTTTTTTCGCACTGATGCGGATGAAATGCAGCAATTCCAACAAGGTATCTTCCGGAAGAGCTGCCAATTGTTTGAGGGGATCACGTTTTGGCATTCGGAACGCTCTGCTCTAGGTTTAATTTCTCGGGTCGTAAATACACTTTAAGGTTGACCGCGACCGAGGCAACCTGTCTAAAAGTACAAGAGCGTTGAAAGGAGGTTCGCTGTGCAACAACCTGCGGGTGATGCAATGTCCATCGATCTAGGATTGGCTCGTCTGGGGCGGCTGGCCCCGGCTGGTTATGCGCTTGGGCTGCATGTGCGATTCGCGTCGGCGCATATCATGGTGCAAACCTATGATCCGACATGGGTCGAACGCTATACCGAGAAGGGGCATATGCTGTCGGACCCGGTTGTCGCCTGGGGGTTTTCCCAGGAAGGAGCGTGCCGTTGGAGCGCGCTTGGAATGCCTGATCCCAACAATATTCTGGGGCAGGGGATGGAGTTCGGATTGAACTACGGTGTGGCCGTATCCCACGGGACGCTGGCCTCTCGGACGATCGGCGGCTTTGCCCGCAGCGACCGTGAATTCACTGACATCGAGATCGAGCAGATCCACGAAACCGTGGTTTTGCTGCACAAGGAATCGACCCCACCAGAGGGAATGACGTCTGCGCAACGTCACGCCCTTCGACTGGTCGCAACCGGAAGTCGGCACGCGGAAGCGGCCGCCATTCTGGGAATATCGGAAAGTGCCCTGAAGGCGCGGCTGAAATCAGCCCGCGAGCGCCTTTTTGCCCGCACCACAGCCGAGGCGGTCCAGAGAGCACAGGAGTATAAGTTGCTCTGACAAGCGCCCCGGCTGGAACAGGTTTTTCAACCCAACCAAGCTGGAGGCTACTATGCAGACCACAACTCTTTCTTTTCAGAACATGCACGCACATGGGGCGCTTTTCACCGATGTGCTCAAGGCCCGGCACGAGTCCTTTGTCGTGCAGCGCAACTGGGACCTTCCCACTGTCGATGGCATGGAATTCGACCAATACGACACACCCCAAAGCCGCTGGATCGCGGTGCACCATCTGGGCGAGGTTCTGGCGGGCATCCGCCTGACCCCGACGACGGCGCGCTGCGGCATCTATTCCTACATGATCCGCGATGCGCAGCTTGGGCTGCTCGACAGTATTCCGGGCGACCTGCTTTATGAACCGGCCCCGGTCTGTGCGCAGGTCTGGGAGGCGAGTCGCGTCTTTATCGCCACGCATGTTCCGGCGCGGTCGCGCGGCGCGGTGCAGGCCAACCTGATGCAGGAAATGGTGCGCACGGCGCGCGACGAAGGGGCGAGCCAGCTTTTGGGTCTTTGCCCCCGGGTCTGGATGCGCTGGATGCGGCGGCTGGGCTATGCCACCGAACATGTCGGGCCGTGCCTCGATATCGACGGGTCGGACAATCAGGCGATCATGATGCGGCTGAAGTTGAACCTGCACTAGACTTTCGACAATCGCTTTAACTGGGCGCTTTAACTGGGCCGGGCGTAGGACTACGCTTGGCCCATGACCGACCTGTTCGACATAGCGCCAGAGGGCACGCCCGACACCGCGCCGCGCCCTCTGGCCGACCGGTTGCGCCCGCGCAGCCTGTCAGAGGTGATCGGCCAGCAGCATATTCTCGGGCCCGAGGGGCCCTTGGGTGTGATGCTGGCAGCGCAGAGCCTGTCGTCGCTGATCCTCTGGGGGCCGCCCGGGGTGGGCAAGACCACGATCGCGCGGCTTCTGGCGGATGAGACCGACCTGACTTTCGTGCAGATCAGCGCGATCTTCACCGGGGTGCCGGACCTGCGCAAGGTGTTCGAGGCGGCCAAGCTGCGGCGGCGCAACGGCAAGGGGACGCTCTTGTTCGT
>JABDPT010000106.1 GCA_013042605.1 Paracoccaceae bacterium | reverse complement strand
CGAACATGACGAAACTGGCCAAGCCGTGCGGAAGCCGCGCGCGCATCCAGTCGCCAAGTTTGCGTTCAAGCCGTCGTGTGGCCGACGGCGCGATCGGCCGATTGCTCACGCGTTGGGATAGATCGGGAAGCGGCCGCACAGTTCCAGCACTTCGGCCTTTACCGCGGCCTCAACCTCGGCATTGCCGTCTTCACCATTGGCGGCCAGCCCGTCGACCACCCGGACGATCCAATCGGCAACCTGCCGGAACTCGGGCTCGCCGAAGCCGCGCGTGGTCGCGGCGGGGCTGCCAAGGCGGATGCCGCTGGTGATGGTGGGCTTTTCACTGTCGAACGGAATACCGTTCTTGTTGCAGGTGATGTTGGCCCGCCCCAGCGCCTTTTCGGTGGCATTGCCCTTGACGCCCTTGGGTCGCAGATCGACCAGCATCACATGGCTGTCGGTGCCGCCGGTCACGATGTCGAGCCCGCCCTTGATCAGCTGATCGGCCAGCGCCTGCGCGTTGGCGACCACCTGTTTCTGATAGGTCTTGAACTCGGGGCGCAGCGCTTCGCCAAAGGCCACGGCCTTGGCGGCGATTACATGCATCAGCGGGCCGCCCTGAATGCCGGGGAAGATGGCCGAGTTGAATTTCTTGGCCAGCGCTTCGTCATTGGTCAGGATCATGCCGCCGCGCGGGCCGCGCAGGGTCTTGTGGGTCGTCGTCGTGGCCACATGCGCATGCGGGAAGGGCGAGGGGTATTCGCCCGCCGCCACGAGCCCCGCGAAATGCGCCATGTCGACCAGAAGCCACGCGCCGACGCTGTCGGCGATCTCGCGCATGCGGGCAAAGTCGATGATCCGCGGAATGGCGGACCCGCCGGCGATGATCATCTTGGGCTGATGCTCGGCCGCCAAGACAGCGATCTGATCGTAATCGATCTGAAGGTCGTCCTTGCGCACGCCGTATTGGACCGCGTTGAACCATTTGCCCGACTGGTTGGGCTTGGCGCCATGGGTCAGGTGACCACCGGCATCGAGGCTCATCCCCAGAATGGTGTCGCCGGGCTGCAGAAGCGCCTGAAAGACCCCCTGGTTGGCCTGGCTGCCCGAGTTGGGTTGGACATTGGCAAAGCCGCAATCGAAAAGCTCGCAGGCCCGCGCAATGGCGAGGTTCTCGGCAATGTCCACGTATTCGCAGCCGCCGTAATAGCGTCGGCCCGGATAGCCTTCGGCATATTTGTTCGTCATCACCGAGCCTTGGGCTTCCATCACCGCGGCGCTGACGATGTTCTCGCTGGCGATCAGCTCGATCTCGTTTTGCTGGCGGCCCAGTTCCTTGCGGATCGCGCCGAAAAGCTCGGGGTCGCGGCTCGAAAGCGGTTCGTCGAAAAATCCGGTGTCACGATGCGCGGCGTTCATGGCGCTGTCTCCTATCGGCGTGCGGTTGGCCCGTGTTCTAGCGCCAAAGCCGGGCGCGCAAAAGCGCCTAATCCGGCGATTTGGGCGGCAAGGGCGGCAATTCACGGGGCTTGTGTTTCCCTTCGGCGCGCGCAATGTCTTATCGGGAACGAAGGACGGGTGGCCGATGCGGCACATCGAAACGATCGCATTTCAGGCCAGCCGGGCCGAGATTGCACAAAACGCGCGCCGCAGCCTTGTGGCCCAATACGGAGACGTCGCGCCCGACGAGGCGGATGTGATCGTGGCGCTGGGGGGCGACGGCTTCATGCTTGAGACGCTGCATGCGACGCAAGAGCTTGAGGCACCGGTCTATGGCATGAACTGCGGCACCATCGGTTTTCTGATGAACGAGTTCGGCGAAGACGGGCTGGTCGACCGGCTGCGCGGGGCCGAGGAAGAGGTGATCAATCCGCTGGCGATGCGGGCGGAATGTGCCAACGGATCGCGGCACGAGGCGCTGGCGATCAATGAGGTATCGCTGCTGCGGCAGGGCCCGCAGGCGGCGAAACTGAAGATCAGCGTGAATGGCCGCGCACGGATGGAGGAACTGGTTTGCGACGGCGCGCTTGTGTCCACGCCCGCCGGGTCCACCGCCTATAACTACTCGGCGCATGGCCCGATCCTTCCGATAAATGCCGAAGTGCTGGCGCTGACGGCCGTGGCGGCCTTCCGGCCCCGGCGCTGGCGCGGGGCGCTTTTACCGAAGAACGCGGAAGTGCGGTTCGACATCCTCGACCCCGAAAAGCGCCCGGTCATGGCCGATGCCGACGGCAAGTCGGTGCGCGATGTGGTCTGGGTCGAGATCCGCAGCGAGCCCAAAATCTCGCACCGGATCCTGTTCGACCCCGGCCATGGTCTCGAAGAACGCCTGACCCGCGAACAATTCACCTGAGC
Source organism: Paracoccaceae bacterium (assembly GCA_013042605.1). Classification (GTDB taxonomy): domain Bacteria; phylum Pseudomonadota; class Alphaproteobacteria; order Rhodobacterales; family Rhodobacteraceae; genus JABDPT01. Next base: position 137 of record JABDPT010000106.1, on the reverse strand, counting down.
GGAGCGCGCAGTGCCTGCGCGCGCATGATGTTTGCGTCGTCGCGTCTTGCGACGCGTCGACTATGCCTCCGGCGGGGTTATTTCGGGCCAGAAGACGCTTCTTCTGGCCCGAAATATCCCGGGGTGTGGGGCAGCGC
>JABDPT010000172.1 GCA_013042605.1 Paracoccaceae bacterium | reverse complement strand
GGACACCGCCACACAACGAAAGCGGACATTGATGGAGCAGCATCCAACGGCAGCTTCGTCCGCAAAGGAGTCATTGGTGCACATCGTAGCGAATGGCCGCTCAAAAGCTGAAGCGATTCTTGGCCGCTCTATGCTAAGCCGTTCCAACGCCGGACCGTGGGCTGGCACGGCGGCCCTTCGGGCCTTGATTCCGTACCTGTTGGTGCATCGGCCGAACGGCAGACTTGTCCCGCAAAACCGCCTCATTCCCTCGCTCGACCAACCCTGGCGGCACAACGCAATGATTGGAGCGGACGACCAACGCGATCATGTCTAGTCGGTGTGCGCTCCGGCTCGCGGCACCTCCACCGGAAACGCCTGCCGCCTCTGGGATTGGCGTACTTTGCCTTCCAATTCGGGAGTCTTGAAGGTGGTGGAGCCGATCGGGATCGAACCGACGACCTCGTCATTGCGAACGACGCGCTCTCCCAACTGAGCTACGGCCCCAACGGCGCGGGTTTTGCGCCAATGGGCCGAACCTGTCAAGCGCGGCGCGCCTTTCGGGGTGCATCGAAGACCCGCCCGTGCACCGCCAGCCAGTCTGCATCGAGCCTCGCCAAAGCCGCCGCATCGAACCGCCCGGCCTCTTCCCAATACCGCCCCGACGGCACGAAATACCCAAGCGCCGCCTCGCGCGCCAAAACAGCAGCAAGATCGCCCTCCCCCGGCATCGGCTGACCCTCGGCCACGTCCCGCAAAGTCTCCGGTGTCGCCCGCGCAAAGACCAGCCGGCTGTCATCGCGCGACAGGTTCAGGCACGCACACCCCGCCCGCCCCGCCAACAACGCCAGCCGCGCCGACTTCGCCTCGAGGCTTTGCAAGGTCACATCCGGGCGCAGCGGGTCCGCCGTCCCGGTACCATAGAAATGCGTCTGCCCCGTCGCGGGGTACACCATGTCACAGCCGATAAACGCCATGATCCGGGGGCGCAAAGCCGCCAGCGCCCAGTAGCCCGCCGTAAAAGCCATCGTCCCGCCCGCATAGACGAACCCGCCCAGCGCGTTTTGCAGCGGCACGTATTTCTCATGCGTCAGCACCACCTGCCCCGGCCCGGCCACAGGCTGACGATCCACCGGGAAGTCTTCGGGAAAGATCGCATGGCTCCAGTCCGGGCGCACGCGCCAGGCGTTGTTGATCGCCAGCACATGGTCGAACCCCTCGCGCGGCCAGTCCCTGCACTCGATACTGTTCGGCCCGCTCCCGATGATCAGGACCGTCCCGCTTCCGGGGATGGTCACGCTACTCCGCCGCCTCCAGATAGTCTTCCAATGGCGGGCAGGTGCAGACCAGGTGCCGGTCGCCAAAGACATTGTCGACCCGGTTCACCGGTGGCCAGTATTTGTCGACCCGGAACGCGCCTTTGGGATAGCATCCCTCTTCCCGGCTATAGGGCCGGTCCCATGGCCCGATCAGGTCCTCGACCGTATGCGGCGCGCGTTTGAGCGGGTTGTTCTCGGCGTCGATCTCGCCCGCCTCGATCGCGCGGATTTCTTCGCGAATGGACAGCATTGCGTCGCAGAATCGGTCAAGCTCGGCCTTGGTCTCGCTCTCGGTCGGTTCGACCATCAGCGTTCCGGCAATCGGCCAGCTCATGGTCGGCGCGTGAAATCCGTTATCGATCAGGCGCTTGGCGATATCGTCCACGGTGACGCCCGCTTCGGCAAAGGGCCGCGTGTCAAGAATGCACTCATGCGCGATCCACCCGTTCTTGCCGGAAAAGAGGATGTTGAACGCCCCCTCCAACCGCTTGGCGATGTAATTGGCATTGAGAATGGCGACCTTGGTGGCCTGCGTCAGGCCCGCGCCGCCCATCATCAGGATATACGCCCAGGAAATCGGTAAAATCGACGCCGACCCGAAGGGCGCCGCCGTCACCGGCCCCTCGCGCCCAAGTGATGTCTGGTAGACCGACTGCCCCCCGGTTTCGGGATGCCCGGGCAGGAACGGGGCCAGATGCGCCTTGACGCCGATGGGCCCCATGCCGGGCCCGCCGCCGCCATGGGGGATGCAGAAAGTCTTGTGCAGGTTGAGGTGGCTCACATCCGCACCGATTTCGCCCGGTTTCACGAGCCCGACCAGCGCGTTCAGGTTCGCCCCATCCAGATAGACCTGCCCGCCATGTTCATGGGTGATCGCGCACACTTCGCGCACGGTTTCCTCGAACACGCCATGGGTCGAGGGATAGGTGATCATGCAGGCCGCAAGCCGATCCCCCGCCGCTTCGGCCTTGGCGCGGAAATCCTCAAGATCGATATCGCCATTGGCCGCCGATCCGACCACGACCACCTCCATCCCCGCCATCTGCGCAGAAGCCGGGTTCGTGCCATGCGCCGAGACCGGGATCAGGCAGACCCGCCGGTCCGTATCCCCCCGCGCCCGGTGATAGGCGGCGATGGTCAAAAGCCCCGCATATTCCCCCTGCGCGCCCGAATTGGGCTGCATCGACATCGCGTCATAGCCGGTGATGTCACAAAGCTTGGCCGACAGATCCTCGATCATCTCGTGATAGCCTTGCACCTGCTCGGCCGGCGCGAAGGGATGGATATTCGAGAAATCGGGCCAGGTGATCGCCATCATCTCGGCCGCCGAATTCAGCTTCATCGTGCAAGAGCCCAGCGGGATCATTGCCCGATCCAGCGCCAGGTCCCGGTCGGCCAGACGGCGCATATAGCGCATCATTTCGGTTTCCGCGCGGTTGAGGTGGAAGATCGGGTGGGTCAGGTAATCGCTCTCACGGACCAGCGCCTCGGGCACCTGATGATAGCCGCCTTCGAACTGATCGCGCTTGAAATCGAGCCCGAAGGCCCGCCAGACCCCTTCCAGCACCGCGGGACGCACGGTTTCATCCACCGTGATCCCGATCCGGTCCTCGCCAACCTTGCGGAAGTTGATCCGCTCGCGCCGCCCAGCCTCGAGGATCACGCCCTGAAGCGCCCCGACCTTTACCGTGATGGTATCGAAAAAGTATTCCGGTTCAATGACATACCCGCCGGCCTCCAGCCCCCGCGCCAGCCGCTCGGTCTTGCGGTGAATGCGCTGCGCAATCGCCTTGAGGCCCTTGGGCCCGTGAAACACCGCGTAAAACGACGCCATGACCGCCAGAAGCGCCTGCGCGGTGCAGACGTTCGACGTCGCCTTTTCGCGCCGGATATGCTGCTCGCGCGTTTGCAGGCTCAGCCGATAGGCTTTGTTGCCGCGCGCATCGACACTCACGCCGACGATCCGCCCGGGCAGCGCGCGCTTATAGGCATCCTTGCACGCCATATAGGCCGCATGCGGCCCACCATAGCCCATCGGCACGCCGAACCGCTGGGTCGAGCCCACGGCGATATCGGCGCCCATCGCGCCCGGCTCTTTCAGAAGCGTCAGCATCAGCGGGTCGGCGATCACAATACCGATCGCCCGCGCGGCATGGAGCTTTTCGATCTGCGGCGTGAAATCGGTCAGGTGGCCATAGGTGCCGGGATATTGGAAAATCGCGCCGAAGACCGCCTCCGGGTCGAGCGTTTCGGGATCGCCCACGATCACCTCGATCCCCAGCGGCGCGGCCCGCGTGCGCATCACCTCGATATTCTGCGGATGACAGTTCTCATCGACGAAGAACGCGCCGGCCTTCGACTTGGCCACGCGCTGCGCCATGGTCATCGCCTCGGCCGCCGCTGTCGCCTCGTCAAGAAGCGACGCGTTGGCGATCTCCAGCCCGGTCAGATCGCAGATCATCGTCTGGTAATTGAGCAAGGCCTCAAGCCGCCCCTGGCTGATCTCGGGCTGATAGGGGGTATAGGCGGTGTACCAGGCCGGGTTTTCAAGGATATTGCGCTGGATCGCGGGCGGCGTGACCGTGCCGTGAAAGCCCTGCCCGATCATCGTGGTAAATACCGCATTCTTCTGGGCCACCTGCCGCATGTGCCAGATCAGCTCACGCTCGGATTTGGGCTTGCCGAAATCCAGCGGCGCGGGCTGGCGAATATCTTCCGGCACCGTCTGGTCGATCAGCGCTTCCAGGCTCTCGACCCCCAGCACCTCAAGCATCTCGGCCATTTCCTCGGGCGAGGGCCCGATATGCCGCCGGTTGGCGAAATCATAGGGAAGATAATCGGTGGGTTCGAATGCCATTCTCTGATGCCCCTTCAAGCGTCCGCTTTCGTCTTCTGGCCAGAAATATTCCCGCCGGAGGCTCCGCCCGGCGCGGAAACGACCTAGCCGATGAATTTTTTATACGCCGCCTCGTCCATGTACTCGTCCATCGCCGACAGGTCGTCGACCTTCATCTTGAAAAACCACGCCGCCCCAAGCGGGTCTTCGTTCACCAGCCCCGGTGCATCGGCCAGCGCCTCATTCACTTCCACGATCTCGCCATCGAGCGGGGCAAGGATGTCCGAGGCCGCCTTGACGCTTTCGATCACCACGATCTCGTCATCCTTGGACACGGTTGTGCCTTCATCGGGCAGTTCCACGAACACCACGTCGCCCAGCTGTTCAGAGGCATGGGCGGTGATGCCGACGACGACCAGATCGTCCTCAACGCGCAGCCATTCATGTTCTTCGGTGAATTTCATTCTCACAGGTCCCCTTGTCTCAAGTCAGCGTTTGAACCGCGCCGGTGTGAACGGCATCTCGGTGATGGTGGCAGGAAGATGTTTGCCCCGGACCTCGCCAAAGACAAGGGTTCCGGGCGCGGCGAATTGGGCCGCGACATAGCCCATGGACATCGGCCCGCCAAGGGTCGGCCCGAAAGCTCCCGATGTCACCTCTCCCACGGGCAGGTCTGAATTTTCGGCGAAAATTCGGGTTCCCGCCCGCATCGGCGCGCGCCCCTCGGGGCGCAGGCCGACACGCCGCCGCGCGGGCCCCTCTTTCATCTCGCGCAGGATGCGGTCGGCGCCCGGAAACCCGCCCGCGCGTGCGCCGCCCGCGCGCCGCGCTTTCTGGATCGCCCAGGTCAGCCCCGCCTCCACCGGCGTCGTCGTCTCGTCGATATCGCTGCCGTAGAGACAAAGCCCCGCCTCCAGCCGCAACGCATCACGCGCCCCGAGCCCGATGGGCGCCACCTCCTCCATCGCCAAAAGCGCGCGGGCCGCTTCCTCGGCCATCGCCCCGGGCACCGAGATCTCGAACCCGTCCTCGCCGGTATAGCCCGAGCGCGAGACCCAGATCTCGCCTCCCGACACCTCCAGCACGGCGACATCCATGAACCGCATCTCCGCCACGTCGTCCACAAAAAGCGCCAGCGCGGTCTCCGCCTTCGGCCCCTGCAAGGCCAGAAGCGCGCGGTCGGTCACCTCTTCGACCACGCAGACCTCGCCCAGCCGGTCCCGCATCAGCGCCACGTCATGGGCCTTGCGGGCAGCGTTCACGACGAGAAACAGGTGGTCCCCACGATTGGCCACCATCAGATCATCAAGAATGCCGCCGGCGTCATTGGTGAAGAACGCATAACGCTGCCGCCCCGCGCCCAGGCCGAGGATGTCCATCGGCACCAGAGTCTCGAGCGCCCGCGCGGCATCGGCCAGATCGCCCGACCGCGGCCGCAGCAGGACCTGCCCCATATGGCTGACATCGAAAAGCCCCGCCGCCGCACGGCAATGCAGATGCTCCTGCATCACCCCCATCGGGTATTGCACGGGCATTTCATAGCCCGCGAACGGCACCATGCGCGCGCCGAGTTCTTCATGCAGATCGTAAAGGGCGGTGCGCAAAAGATCGGTCATGATCTGTCCCGTTCTGGTCCGGGACCGAAACCGCCCGGCATCGTTTCAGGCGCGCCAAGTTCCGCGCCCATCGATGCCCCCTCTGTCCTTTCGCCTGAGATCGTTATCCCTTCGGCGCCCCGGCGCGTGACCGGGGTCTCTCCAGAGTTTTGACGTCCGCGACGGTCCCTTGGGCCTGAGAGTTTACCGGGGCGGTTGCTCCTTCGGCATCGGGGCTTGCGCAAGGGCGCGCGCGTCCCGAATTCTCCCGTCGCTGACGCCCAAAGCCTAGCGCAGAAATCGCGCAGGCGGCAAGTGCTTGTCTTGCCGCGTCAGGACCCCCAGATTAGCCGCATGAACGACCCCTATTTCTTCGGCTACGGCAGCCTCGTGAACCGCGCCACGCACGCCCATGACGACGCGCATCCCGCCCGCGTGCGCGGCTGGACGCGCCTGTGGCGGCACACCGCGCTGCGGCCCGTGGCCTTCCTGACCGTGGTTCCGTCGCCCGGTGCGGAAATCGACGGGCTCATCGCTGGCGTGCCCAGGGCCGACTGGCTGGCGCTTGACGAACGCGAGCGCGCCTATGACCGGGTGCCGGCGCAGGACGTCGCCCACCCCCTTCCGCACGGGCCGGATATTCAGCTTTACACGATCCCCGAAGGCAAACACGGCACGCCCGACCGCACGCATCCGGTCCTGCTCAGCTATATCGACACGGTCGTTCAGGGCTTTCTCAACGAGTTCGGCGAAGACGGCGTGGCCCGCTTCTTCGCCACGACCCAGGGCTGGGACGCGCCCATCGCCTTTGATCGCCACGCCCCGCGCTATTCCCGCCACCAGACGCTCAGCCGGCGCGAGATTGCGCTGGTCGACCGGCATCTCGACGATCTAGCGGCGGTGGTGGAAAAGCTGGAATAGCCGCGCCTGCCGGTCGAAGGGTTCGGCCGGCGTGCCGTCGCCCTTGGCATTCATGACCCGCATCGCCAGCCAGGCCGAGATCAGCCCGAAGACAAGCCCCCCGAAGGCCTGCCCGATCAGTACCCCGGGCGCGCCGAAAAACGCTCCGAACACGATCACGGTCGGGATCGTACCCAGCGTGTGCCGCCCCCAGTTCAGCCAGGTTGAATAGAACGGGTGGCCAAGGTTGTTGAAGCTCGCGTTCGCCACGAAAAGCATTCCATTGAAAAAGAAAACCAGCGCCAGCGGGCCGCAGAACAGGAACACAAGCTCGCGCGTGATCCCGTCGGCCCCGAACAGCGCCGCGATCTGGCCGCGCAGCAGGAAAAGCGCCAGCGACATGAAGACAACGACAAGCCCCGTGAAGATCAGCGCATCGCGAAACGCGGCCTTTACCCGGTCATGCCGCCCCGCGCCGAAATTCTGGCCCATGATCGGGCCGACCGCCCCCGACATCGCGAAGATCACGCCGAAGGCCACCGGGGTCATGCGCGCGACGATGGCCATGCCCGCCACCGCCTCTTCGCCGTAAGCCGCCATCGAGCGGGTGACATAGGCCTGCCCGATAGGCGTGGCGAGCTGGGTCAGGATCGCCGGGAAGGCGATGGTAAAGACCGGGGCCAGATCGGCGGCAAGGGCGGCGGGCGTGGGGCGCGTAAAGCCGCCATAGTGGCGGATCAGCGGCAATAGCGCGGTCACCGCAATCGCCAGCCGCGCGCAGACGCTGGCCAGTGCGGCACCGGTCAATTCGAGGTCCAGCCCGAAGATCAGGATCGGGTCGAGCACCGCGTTGACCAGCCCGCCCCAGATCGTCGCCATCATCGCGCGCCGCGCATCGCCATGGGCGCGCAGGATCGCGCCGCCGATCATGCCCACCATCAGGAAGGGCAGCGACGGCACGATGATCCGAAGGTAGGACACCGCAAGGTCGAGCGTCTCGCCCGACGCCCCCATCAGCGCCGCAAGGTGGTGCAGGTTGAGCCAGACCAAGGCGGCGAAGATCGCGCCGAAGGCGATGCCATAGATCATCGCGTTGGTTGCGCGCGTCTTGGCCAGATCGTCCCGGCCCTCGCCCAGCGCACGCGCCACCAAGGCGCCCGCCGCAATCGCCATCCCGATCCCGAAAGAGGTCGTGAAAAACAGGATCGCCCCGGCATAGCCCACTGCCGCCGCAAGCTCGGCCTTGCCCAGCATCGAGATAAAGATCATGTCGACGAAATCGACCAGAAACACGGCCATCAGCCCGACCGAGGCCGTCAGCGACATCACCGAGATATGGCGGAACAGGTTGCCCTGCAGGAATTTAGCCTGTTCTGCCATTCGCCGCCTCTGCCAGCCGTGTTTGCGCTAACCTAAGCGCAGATGACGGGGCGGGCGCAACTTCTTTCGGGGTCAGCCCAACCGGGGGGCCTTTTGCAAAAGCGGCATAACATCGGCCATTTCGGGCCCGCGCTGGCGGCCTGTGATGGCGTGGCGCAGCGGCATGAACAGGCCCCGCCCCTTGCGACCCGTCGCGTCCTTCACGGCGGCGGTCCATGTGCTCCAGGTCTCGGGGCCATAGGGCAAGGGCGGCAGCATCGCGAACGCCTCGGCCACGAACTCCCGGTCTTCCTCGGCGACCATCGGCGTCGCCCCATCGCGGAACAGCGCCCACCAATCGGCCATCTGCGCGCGCGTCTCGATGTTCTCGCGCACCGCATTCCAGAACGGCTCGGCCAGGTCGTCCGGTACGCCCAGCGCCGAAATCTCCTCGGCCACCTCCGAAAACGGCAGCCCGGCAATGCTGCGCGCGGTGAGCGGGCCAAGATCCTCGACATCGAACTTCGTGGGCGCTGCGCCGAATTTGGTGATGTCGAACCCGTCCACCAACTCGTCCAGAGTTGTGCGCAATTCCACCGGGTCTGACGATCCCAACCGCGCCAGAAGGCTCAGCACCGCCATCGGCTCGATCCCACGCGTGCGCAGGTCGCGCAAGGCCAGCGTGCCCAGCCGTTTCGACAGCGCCTCGCCCTGCGGCCCGGTCAGAAGCGAATGATGCGCGAAACGCGGGCTGGTGCCGCCAAGGGCGGCGATGATCTGAATTTGCGTGGCGG
>JABDPT010000105.1 GCA_013042605.1 Paracoccaceae bacterium | reverse complement strand
TGTCAGCCGCATGATGGCGGCGCGGGATTTGCCCAAGGCGGATCATCCCCGCCTTCTGGAGCAGTTTGTGGCCCGCTATGAAGGGGCCGTCGACCTTTCGCGGCTTTATGACGGGGCCATCGAGGTTCTGGAGGGTCTGAAAAACGCGGGCTTCGCGCTTGGGCTTTGCACGAACAAACCCATCGCGCCTACGCATTCCGTCCTCAAGCACTTTGAAATCGATGGCTATTTCGGGGCCGTTCTGGGCGGTGACAGCCTGCCCGAACGCAAGCCGCACCCCGCACCGCTTTTGGAGACCGGGCGGCTATTGGGCGCCTCGCAGGTCCTTTATGTCGGGGATAGCGAGGTCGATGCCGAAACCGCGCAGGCCGCGGGCGTGCCCTTTGCCCTTTTCACCGAAGGCTACCGCAAGGGGCTGGTCGCGGACATGCCGCATGACCATGCCTTTTCACGCCTCGCCGATCTCCCTGCGATCATCGACACGGTGTTTCAGTCGTAAAGCCCCGCCACCCGCGCCCGCAGTTGGACCAGCGCCAGAACGGTGTCGATCGTCGGCGTCGGCGTGCCAGTGACGCGGCCAAGCTCCTGAACCGACCCGACCAGCGCGTCGATCTCCATCGGGCGGCCAAGGTCGAGGTCTTGCAGCATCGAGGTGCGATGCGCACCCACCGCTGCGCCGCCATCGATGCGTCGGTCAACGTCGATGGGAAACTTCACGCCCAGCGTTTCGGCGATCTCCTGAGCCTCGACCATCATCGCCCGCGCGACCGCCCGCGTGCCGGGATCGGTGCAGAGCACGTCCAGTGTGGCATGGGTCAGCGCCGAGATCGGGTTGAACGACAGGTTGCCCCAAAGCTTGACCCAGATCTCATCGCGCAGCTTCGGGCGCACCGGGGCCTTGAGACCAGCGGAGGTAAGTGCCTTCGACAGCGCCAGCGCCCGGTCCGATTTCGACCCGTCGGGCTCGCCCAGCGAAAAACGGTTGCCTTCGATATGCTTGACGACGCCGGGTTCCACGACCTCGGCGGCCGGGTAGACCACACATCCCAGAACGCGGTCGGGCCCGAACCCGTCCCATTGCGCGTTGCCTGGGTCGACCGATGCCAGCCGCGTGCCTTCAAGATCACCGCCTATCTTGTGGAAGTACCACCAAGGCACGCCGTTCACGCCCGACACGATGGTCGTGTTTTCGTCGATCAGCGGCGCCATGCGACCGACCACGGGCGGGACCGAATGCGCCTTGAGCGTCACGATGACATAATCCTGCGGCCCAAGGTCTGCCGGGTCATCCGAGACGGTGACCTTCGTCACGGTCGTGCCGCTTTCCTCGATTAGGGTCAGGCCACGTTCACGCATCGCCGCAAGATGCGGTCCGCGCGCGACAAGGCTGACCTCGGCCCCCGCCTGCGCCAGCTTTGCGCCCATATAGCCACCAATCGCGCCCGCGCCGAAAATGCATATCTTCATGAGTGTCTCGCTTTCCTTGGCTCCTCCCTAACGCCCCGGGGGAGAAGTTTGAAGTCTCCCGGACCTCAGCACTTATTGCGTCCCGCGTGGATCACCGGCATCACTTAACGCAAGGCTGATTAGGGATTCCAAATGCCCGCGAACGGGTTTGCCACGACACCTGCGCACCGTTCCTATGATGTGGTCATCGTGGGCGGGGCCATCATGGGGTCGTCCGTGGCGTGGTTTCTGACCGAGCAGGGGTTTGATGGCCGCATCCTCGTTCTCGACCGTGATCCGAGCTACGCGCAGGCGTCCACCACCCACACCAATTCCTGCATGCGCCAGCAGTTCAGCACGGAATTGAACATCAAAATCTCTCAATACACCGCTGATTTCGTGAAGAATTTCCGAGAGAAAATGGGTGGAGGCGCAGAGTTTCCCGATCTCTCGATCCAATCCTTCGGGTATCTCTATCTCGCGGATAATGAGGAGTTTGCCGCGACCTTGCGCCAGAACGCCGAGGTTCAACGCGCCGCCGGAGCCAAGACAGAACTTTTGTCCCGCGACGAGATTGCCGCGCGCTATCCGTTCTATCACCTCGATGACATCCTGCTGGGCTCGATCAACCGTGTCGACGAAGGATATTTCGATGGTGCCGCCCTGTTCGATGGCTGGCGTCGTCAGGCACGGGCGCGAGGAGTGGAGTATGTGGCGGGCGAAGTGGTTGCGATTGCCCGCAATGAAATCGGAACGCAGGTCGAGAGTGTGACGCTGAAGACGGGCGAGGTCATTGCCTGCGGAACCCTTGTCAACGCCAGCGGTCCGCGTGCGGCCCGCACCGCCGCCATGGCCGGGATCAATGTGCCGATAGAACCGCGCAAGCGCTTTACCTATGTCTTCAAGGCCGCCAAACCGCTGGATCGCGACCTGCCGCTGACGATCGATCCCAGCGGTGTCCATGTGCGCGAGAATGGCGGCGGCACCTATATGTGCGGGGCGCGGGGTACCGATGACCCGGCGGTCGCGTTTGACGATTTCGAGATGGATCACGGTTTGTGGGAAAGCCACATCTGGCCCGTGATCGCGACCCGCATTCCGCAATTCGAAGCGATCCGCGTGCAAAGCGAATGGGCCGGGCACTATGCCATGAATGTCTTTGACCGGAACGCCATTATCGGGCCGCATCCCGAGGTCGGGAATTTCATCTTCATCAACGGGTTTTCCGGCCATGGGCTTCAGCAATCGCCCGCGATGGGGCGGGCGGTGGCCGAATGGATCACCCTTGGCGCCTATCGCAGTCTCGACATGACGCCCTTTGCCTTCGACCGCATCGTTCGGCAGGCGCGCATGCGCGAAAGGGCGGTCATCTAACGGGTCAGGCCGCGTCCGAAGGCGGCGGGCCCAGCGACTGACGTAAGCGGATATCGGTATCCAGCCGCGTGCTGTCGGGCAGGGTGTCGCCGTTGACCATCTGCACAAGCATGCTTGCCGCGCGGCGACCCATTTCGCGGTGGGGCACGTGCACGGTCGTCAGCGCAGGCTCGGCCAACATAGCCAGTTCAATGTCGTCGAACCCGGTGATCGACACGTCGCCGGGAACCGACAGGCCCATTTCCTTGGCAGCACGCAAGGCCCCGACGGCCAGAACGTCGTTGCCGCACAAGACGGCCGTGGGGCGGGGTGAAAGCGCCATCATCTCTCGAAACGCCTCGCTGCCCGTTGAAATCCCGTACTGTGTTTCGATCAGTGCCAGCGCGCTTTGGTCCAATCCGGCCTCGGCCAGTACGTTGCGCACACCCATCACACGATCGCGCGCCCGGTCGTTGGATGCGGTTTCCGCCGAGATGAAGCCAAGCCGGCGGTGGCCCTGACC
>JABDPT010000103.1 GCA_013042605.1 Paracoccaceae bacterium | reverse complement strand
GACAGCGATTGCCTTTGCAAATGGCCGTTGGCAGGTCACATGCGGGACGGACACCTATTCTGCCAAGTCTCTGATCAACTCCGCCGGAGCATGGGCAGATGAGATCGCCACCTTGGCGGGCGTCACGACCGTCGGCCTGACCGCGTGCCGCCGGTCGATGGCCCGCGTTCCCGCGCCGGACGGTCTCGATGTGTCGAACTGGCCCCTGATCCTTGGCGCGGGCGAGACGTGGTACGCCAAGCCCGATGCCGGGTGCCTCCTGATCTCTCCCGCTGACGAAGAGCCTGTGCCGCCACAAGACGCATGGGCCGAGGATCTGACACTTGCCGAAGGGATCGCGCGTTACGAAGCGGTCGCGCGCGAGCCGGTCAAGCGCATGCTGTCGAACTGGGCGGGGTTGCGCACCTTCGCGCCGGACCGGGCGCTGGTGATCGGCGAAGCACCAGGTACCCCGGGGTTCTTCTGGATGGCCGGACAAGGCGGATACGGGTTTCAGACGGCCCCTGCTGCCGCACGGCTTTTAGCCGCGCATGTGCTGGGTCAACCTTCAGAGCTGGATAAAGCGACCGTGGCCGCCCTTTCGCCTGCGCGTTTCAACGATCAGACGAATTCCGGGCGATAACTGGCCGGATCGGGCGACGGGTAATCCGCGGCGGGAAACTCCGCGTCTTGACCGTCGAGTTCCGGGAAAAGCGCGATCAGATCTTCGCGCACGCTGCGGTCCAACTGTCCGAGCACGGTTTTGGACGGCAGAAAACTTTCAACCGGAAGGCCATTGGCGCAAAAGACCTGATGGGCATCGAAAACGATGTTGTAATACGTGATCTCGGTCACCGCCTTGTCGACATACGCCGCGTCGCTGGCTTCGGCCACATCGCGCGCGGCCAGCAGGCAGGCGGTGGTGTCAGGCATCTCGGCCAGACGATACCCCGGAACCAGAACACGATGCGCCCCGGCCAGAACAAGGTCACGCTGCGGCATCATCGGACCGATGGCGCGTGGCTTCAGGCGAACGGGGGCAAGTGACGGATCGGCGGAAATCTGTGCCGCCGTGACAGTGCGGGACCAGACCATGCGCACAGGCTGAAGTCCCGCGTCGCGGGTGACGATCAGGTCGCCCTTCCGAATATTCTCGGCACGGCGTCCGCCGCAGGGGGTTCGAAGCGTTGCCGATCCGGCCAACCCGATGGCGGGTTGCACGGAAGTCCGCGCGTCGCGGATTTTGCTCATTGCATTCATGAAACAGTTTTTTCCCAAGGTGACCTAAGGCAACAGCGTTGAGAAAAATTGTGGCACGATTTGGGTAAATAGTTGGTCTTCCACAGGCGAACGTCTGTGATTCGACCTGTGGCACAGTTATTCCCGTTACGAGTCAGGGGCTTGATGTCAGCGCTTTGCCGCTCAAACCCGGTTATCCACAGGGACGCGCACCTCAAAACGAGCAATTTTCCGCGCTTTTGTTACCGGCTCTGGGCCAATACCCGACCGAATCAGACGACTGTTTCGAAACAATCGCCATCCATTGCGACTATTGATGCCAAAACCGGGCAAGTAAGACGAAATCGCGTCAAGCTGAATTCACATCAACCCGGATGCGTGCGTTCTGCGGATCATAGGGGCTGTCTTCCACCACCTCGGCGGGCCACAGCTTATCGAACATCTTGACCTGAAGCTTGGTTCCGGGCGTTGCGCGGTCCGGGCTGACATAGCCCATGCCGATGCTCTTCCCGAAGGCCACCGAATAGCCGCCCGAAGTCAGCCTCCCAACCCGCGTGTCGCCGTCATAAAGCGCCTCGCGGCCCCACGGGTCGGCGTCGTCCGGCCCGTCGATCAACAGCGTAACACAGGAAAACCGCACCCCGGTCGCTTCCATCGCGGATTTGCCAAGGAAATCCTTTGAGAGATCCACGAACCGGTCGAGCCCCGCTTCAAGCGGCGTGCCATCACGGCCAAGCTCTGTTCCGAATGCACGATAGGATTTCTCTTGCCGGAGCCAGTTCTGCGCTCGCGCGCCGACGGGTTTCAACCCATGCTCCGCGCCGGCGGTCAGAAGCTGATCCCAAAGATAGCGCTGCATCTCGATCGGGTGGTGCAATTCCCAGCCAAGCTCACCGGTATAGGCCACGCGGATCGCACGCACCGGGCACATCCCAAGCTCGATATCGCGCATCGACAACCACGGAAACCGCTTGTTTCCCAGTACCGTAGCCGGGTCGACATCGCGGACCAGAGCTTGAAGAACATCGCGGGATTTCGGTCCGGCAATCGCGAAGACGCCCCATTGCGTGGTGACATCGTGCATGTCGATCCAACCGAACTCGCCCATCTTGTCTTCGGCGGCCTTGCGCAGATAGTCGGCGTCATAGGCGGTCAGCGCGCCCGCTGAAACGAGATAATACTCATCCTCGGCCAGACGAACGATCGTGTACTCTGTCCGCGTCGTGCCGGCAGTCGACAAAGCATAGGTCAGGTTGATCCGCCCGACACGGGGCAGCTTGTTGGTCGTGAACCAATCGAGAAACGCCGTGGCGCCAGGACCGCGCACCAGATGCTTGGTAAAGGCCGTGGCATCGATCAGGCCAACGCCTTCGCGAATGGCCTTGGCTTCATCGGCCGCATATTGCCACCACCCGCCACGGCGGAAGCTGCGGGCGTCGTGATCGAAACTGTCTGCCGCATCGAGGGGGCCATAATAGTTGGGCCGTTCCCATCCGTTGACCTGCCCGAACTGCGCGCCCAGCGCCTTCTGGCTGTCATAGGCAGGTGCTGTGCGAAGCGGGCGGCAGGCGGGACGCTCTTCATCCGGGTGGTGCAGGATATAGACGTGGGAATAGCATTCCTCGTTCTTTCGCATCGCGTATTCGGTGGTCATCCAGCTGCCGTAGCGTTTGGGATCAAGGCTTCCCATGTCGATCTCGGCCTCGCCCTCGACCATCAGTTGCGCAAGGTAATATCCGGTGCCACCAGCGGCGGTGATCCCGAAACTGAACCCCTCGGCCAGCCACATGTTGCGCAGTCCCGGAGCCGGGCCCAAAAGCGGATTTCCGTCAGGCGTGTAACAGATCGGCCCGTTATAATCGTCTTTCAAACCAACGGTTTCCGACGATGGGATCCGATGGATCATGCTCATGTATTCCTCTTCGATCCGCTCAAGATCGAGCGGGAAGAGATCGGCCCGGAAGCTGTCGGGCACCGCGTACTCAAATCGCGCCGGCGCGCCTTCTTCGTACGGTCCGAGAATCCAACCACCGCGTTCCTCGCGGACGTACCACTTGGCGTCGGCGTCGCGCAGCACGGGGTGTTCGGGCTGGGTTTTCCGGTATTCGACCAAGGCCGGATCAGGCTCGGTCACGATATACTGGTGCTCGACCGGAATGGCCGGGATCTTGATACCGAGAAGCTGTGCGGTGCGCTGTGAATGGTTGCCCGTGGCGGTGACGACATGTTCGGCATGGATCGTCATCTGTTCGTCGGACGGAACCAGATTACCACCTTTTTCCAGCATCTTGGTGACCGTGACGTCCCAGTGATCCCCGGTCCAGCGATAGCCGTCCACCTGCCATTTCCGCTCGATCGTAACACCGTGCTGGCGGGCGCCCTTGGCCATCGCCTGTGTCACATCGGCCGGGTTGATATAGCCGTCGGTGGGGTGAAAAATCGCGCCCTTCAGATCGTCGGTGCGCACCAATGGCCAGCGCTCTTTGATCTGGTCGGGCGTCATCCACTCGTAAGGTACACCGCAGGTCTCGGCGGTCGCGGCGTAAAGCATGTATTCGTCCATGCGATCCTGGGTCTGCGCCATCCGCAGATTGCCCACGACATAGAAGCCGGGGTTGAGCCCGGTCTCTTCCTCTAAAGTCTTGTAATACTTGATCGAATAATCATGGATGTGGGTCGTCGCGTAGGACATGTTGAAATAGGGAAGCAGGCCCGCGGCGTGCCATGTCGAGCCGCTGGTCAGCTCGTCACGTTCAAGCAGCATCACATCCGACCAGCCCGCTTTGGCCAGATGATAGGCAATCGAGGTACCAACGGCACCGCCGCCGACAACCAGGGCTTTGACATGCGTTTTCATGGGCCGGTGTCCCCCTTTGTTTTCAGCATTATAGATGCCTGAGCCGGTGGAGAAATGGGAAATAGGCCCGACCGAATTTCGGGGGAAAACGACATTGGGGGCGATTGCGTTAACGATATGTCCCCTGGCCGGGGCGGCGGCGCACAACGCGTACACAACCTGTACACAAGGCGTACACCGCCGGGGCACAGGCTTGGGCGATCGGCCTTCGTTAAATGACCGGTCGCGGCCGCGGCGCAATCCGTCCTGAGCGTTCGAGATGACGCAAGGCTAGTTCGAAGAAGGTCAGGTGTGGATGCCTGCCCTCGGCATCGGTCTCAAGATAGTCCGTCGCGTGCAGGGAAAACCGGCTATCACACGTTCCCGAAAGGACGGTTTCACAGATTTCTTGCGCTGCTTCGAACCGCCCATCGGAGATGTGCCAGATCACCTCGGTCAGAACGAAATGCCACGCACGCTCATCCCCACACCGGGCGGCAAACATGGCCGGGAAATCGCGGGGGACACGGTCGGGAAGCATTCCCTGCCACAACTGGGCGTGATCGCGGATCGCGGCCGCGATAGCTTCGGGATCGGGCGTCCGGACGTTGCGCCGCTCGAGGATCGGGACCGGCGTCGTGAACGTCTTCCAGTGCCGCGTGACGGTGCGGCCCATCCTGTTGGTGGTCTGAAGAATGTCCCAAAGCCAAATGTCCCAATCGACCGGCTTGGCGAAAAGGAAGGTCTCGGACAGCCCGTGAAGGCGCACCTCGGCCACGATGTCGTCTTCCTGCCAGATCAGCGACCGCTGGAACACGCGCATGCCCGTACCCTTGGCGAGATCCCGAAGCGCCTTACCGACGGCGCGTTCGGTGTCGGCCAGCGTCGTCACGGCCCTAAAGCATCGCCGGAATGACCAGATCGGGCGGGCGGTGACCGTCGGCGAAGGTCTTGATGTTGATGATCACCTTTTCGCCCATCTCGATCCGCCCTTCGATCGTGGCCGAGCCCATATGCGGCAGAAGCACGACATTGGACAGCTCGCGCAGACGCGGGTTGATGTTGTGGCGTTTCTCGAACACGTCGAGCCCGGCGCCACCGATCTCGCCCGCGCGCAGCATGCGGGTCAGCGCGTTTTCATCGATCACTTCGCCGCGTGAGGTGTTCACGATCACAGCACTTGGTTTCATCAGCTTCAGACGGCGCGCGTTCATCAGATGGAAGGTCGACGGGGTATGCGGGCAGTTGATCGACAGGATGTCCATGCGGCTGACCATCTGGTCGAGGCTTTCCCAATAGGTCGCATCATATTCCTCTTCGAC
The DNA here is from genome assembly GCA_013042605.1 of Paracoccaceae bacterium. GTDB lineage: Bacteria > Pseudomonadota > Alphaproteobacteria > Rhodobacterales > Rhodobacteraceae > JABDPT01. The sequence continues at coordinate 1,668 of JABDPT010000103.1, read as the reverse complement.
CTCGGGGCGAAGGCGCTTGCGGTTGTGGTAATGCACCTGCATCCCGAAGGCCGCTGCGCGGCGCGCCACCGCCTGACCGATCCGGCCCATGCCGAGAATGCCAAGCCGTTTGGCGCCGACCCGCTTGCCCAGAAACGCCGTCGGCGCCCATCCGTCCCAATCGCCCGACTGCATGACGGCAAGGCCTTCGGGGATGCGGCGCGTTACCGCGAGGATCAGCGCCATCACCATGTCGGCAGTGTCATCGGTGACGACACCGGGCGTGTTCGAAACGTGAATGCCCCGCTGGCGCGCGGTCTGCACGTCGATATGGTCGACGCCCGCGCCGTAGTTGGCGATAAGCTTCAAGCGGTCCCCGGCCTGCGCCAGAAGGCTCGCGTCGATAGTGTCGGTAATTGTCGGCACCAGAATGTCGGCTTGTTTCATCGCCTCGGCGATTTCTTCGCGGCTCATCGGCTCGTCGCTGTCGCGCAGACGCACGTCGAAAAGCTCTTTCATTCGCGTTTCGACCGATTCGGGAAGCCGTCGCGTGACAACAACACTTAGCCGTTCAGACGCCATTCTGGCCCACTCCGTCTTTTCTTTCTGCGCGTTGGGTGGCAAAGTGACAAGGAAAGAAACCGGACACAAGCCGCGCTTTACGCGGGGCCAGAAAAACATACCGGGCAACAGGCATCTGAGGGCGGATATGCGAAGCGGGCAGCTTTTCAAACTGTTGATCTGTGTATTGACTGCGGCCACCATTTCCGGTGCTGCACTGGCAGAGCAGACGCGCGGTCCGGTCACCAACCTGCCCTTGCCGCGCTTCGTTTCGCTGAAAGCCTCGGAAGGCAATGTCCGGCGGGGCCCGTCATTGTCACATCGCATCGACTGGGTCTTCACGCGGCGCGACATGCCGCTTGAGATCACGGGCGAATATGGCCACTGGCGCCGCGTGCGCGACCGGGATGGCGCCGGGGGGTGGATGCATTATTCGCTTTTGTCGGGCGCGCGGACGGTGATCGTCGCGCAGGATATGACGCCGCTACTGATGAAGCCCGATACCGGCGCACCCGCCGTGGCCCATGCCGAGGCCGGGGTTGTCGCCCGGCTTGGCGACTGTTCGCTGGAGTGGTGCCGGATCAGCGCGGATGGCAAACGTGGCTGGGTGACAAAGGCGTCGCTTTGGGGTGTGCGGCCCGAAGAAATCAGGGATTAGCGTCAGGCCGATCGCCCATCAGATAGCGCGCACCCGGCCCGTGATTGGCGGCCCTGTCCCCAGCATTGAACAGCGCGCAATTCTTGAGCGACAGGCATCCGCAGCCGATGCATCCGTCAAGATTGTCGCGCAGACGCTCTAACGTCGCGATCCGCTGATCAATGTCGTCGCGCAGTCCTGCGGCGATGGATTGCCAGTCTTCGCTATCCGGGGCGCGGGTCGATGGCAGGCGGCGCAGTTCGTCGCCTATACGCGACAGGGTAAATCCGAACTGCTGCAAGATGCGCACAAGCGACAGTCGTCGGATATCCGACCGGCGAAACCGGCGTGCGCCTGACGCGGTGCGCTGTGCCGCGACCAGCCCGATGTCTTCGTAGTAACGGATGGCCGACGCGGCCAGACCGGTGCGCCGCGCGAGTGCACCGATTGAGATTTCGGGATCCAATCGTCTTACCAACTGATTTTCCTTG
>JABDPT010000084.1 GCA_013042605.1 Paracoccaceae bacterium | reverse complement strand
CCGATCTCAAAGACGCCTCGGTGTTCATCACCGGCGGCGGGTCCGGCATCGGCGCGTTCCTGACGGAAGGGTTCCTTGCGCAAGGGGCCAAGGTCGGCTTTGTCCAACGCTCGGACGCCAGCGCGTTTGTCGCCGAGATGGCCGAAAAGCACGGCAACACACCGCTTTTCATTCCCTGCGACATCACCGATATCGCGGCACTTCAGAGTGCCATTGCGCAAACCGAGGCTGCGCATGGCCCTGTGACCGTCCTGGTCAACAACGCCGCCAATGACAAACGCCACAGCACAGAAGAGGTCACGGAAGAGTTCTGGGACTGGATGCAGGCCATCAATCTCAAGGCGTATTTCTTTGCCTGCCAGGCCGTCATCCCGCAGATGCGGGCGGCTGGCGGCGGCTCAATCATCAACTTCTCGTCGATCAGCTATATGATGGGCAACGCGGGCTATCCCGCCTACACCACCGCCAATTCGGGCATCAACGGTATGACCCGCTCTCTTGCGCGAGAATTCGGGCCCGAAGGGATTCGCGTGAACGCGCTCGCCCCCGGTTGGGTGCTGACCGAAAAGCAGCTTGAGATGTGGGCTTCGCCCGAGGATCTTGCCGCGCACATGGAGCGTATGTGTTTGAAAGAACATCTCAAACCCGAAGATATCGTTGGCCCCACTCTGTTTCTTGCCTCGCGTACCAGCGGCGCGATGACAGGGCAGGCCCTGGTCGTTGACGGCGGCGTTGTGGTGACGGGATGACCGGTTCGGCGCTAGACTGGATCGCGCTGGATTGGGGCACGTCGAATTGCCGGGCCTGGGCCATGGCGCGCAACGGATCGGTGCTGACCGAGGCACGGTCGGACAAGGGCATGGGGCAGCTTACGCGCGACGAATTCGAGCCGGCGCTTCTTGAGATGATCGGCCCATGGCTCGACACCGCGCCGGTGGATGTGCTGGCCTGTGGTATGCTTGGCGCGCGGCAGGGGTGGGTCGAAGCGCCCTATCGCACCGTGCCTTGTACGCCTGTGGGCGGTGACGCGGCGCTTGCAAAAACGATTGATCCGCGGCTGCGTGTCCGCGTGATATCGGGGCTGAAACAGGTCAACCCCGCCGACGTGATGCGTGGCGAAGAAACCCAGATAGCCGGCTGGCTGGCCCAGAACCCAAGTTTCGATGGCGTGCTTTGCTTGCCGGGAACCCATGCCAAATGGGTGCAGATTTCGGCCAGCGAGGTGGTCAGTTTCCGCACGTTCCTGACCGGCGAGCTGTTCGCGGCAATCAAGAACCACACCGTGTTGCGGCATTCGATGGGCAGCGGGTGGGACGAAGCGGCTTTCGAAGACGCGTTGACCGATGCGATGTCTCGCCCAGAAGCGATTGCGCAGCGTCTCTTTTCCATTCGCGCCGAAGGGCTGATCGCGGGGCTCTCGCCGGATGCCGCGACCGCGCGATTGTCGGGCCTTTTGATCGGGGCCGAACTGGCCGCCGCGCGTCCTTACTGGCTGGGCCAGAACGTTGCGCTGATTGGCACCGGTGGGCTTGGCGCGCATTACGCACGCGCGCTGTCGCTTCAGGGTGTGACCGCCACCAGCGCCGATGCCGAAGCCATGACCCGCGCGGGTCTGATCGCCGCGCGTGATGGCCTGAGCGAGGAAACCACATGAGCCGCCCCCTGATAGCCATTCTGCGTGGCATCCGTCCGGATGAAGCCGTTGAAATCGCGAGCGCATTGATTGAAGCGGGGATCGACCGGATCGAGGTGCCGCTGAACTCGCCCGACCCCTTCAAGAGCATCGCAGCCATGGTTGCGGCGCATGGCGATGCGGCGTTGATTGGTGCAGGCACTGTTTTGACGGCGGAACAGGTCGCCTATGTCAGCCGCGCCGGAGGCAAGCTCGTGGTTTCGCCCAATTGCGATGCCGAGGTGATCGACGCCAGTAAGACGCTTGGGCTGCAAAGCTTTCCCGGGGTGCTGACGCCAAGCGAATGCTTTGCCGCGCTCAGGGCCGGGGCAGATGGGCTCAAGGTGTTTCCGGCCTTTCAGATGGGCGTCGAGGGGTTGAAGGCGTTGCGGGCCGTGCTGCCGCCAGACACGGAGGTTTACATGGTCGGTGGTGTCGGTCCTGCGAATTTTGCGGAGTGGCGCGCGGCCGGGGCCAGCGGGTTCGGCCTTGGCACGTCGCTTTACAAGCCGGGCAACAGCGCGGCGGATGTCGGCGCAAAGGCGCGCGAGGTGGTCGCAGCGTGGGACGCCTGCGCATGACGGTCGCGGTTTTCGACGCGACGCCCTGTTCGCTGGGCGAAGGGCCGCTTTGGCATCCTGAGCGCGGGCAGTTGTTCTGGTTCGATATCAACCGGCATCGGCTGCACAGTCGGGCGGGTGGCGAGACGCTGACCTGGCAGTTCGATGAGCATGTCTCGGCCGCAGGGTGGCTGGACGAGGTGCATCTTCTGGTAGCGTCCGAAACGCGGCTTTTTCGGTTCAATGTCGACACAGGCGCGCGCGAAGACATTGCAGCGCTTGAAGCCGACGACCCGG
>JABDPT010000082.1 GCA_013042605.1 Paracoccaceae bacterium | reverse complement strand
GGAAGAGGATCGCAAAGCCGCCCAGAAGGCCCGGCCCCTTGGCCGCGAATTGCAGCGCTTCTAGGATTTCCTGACCAAGACCACCGCCGCCGATCAGCGAAATGATCACCACCATCGACAGGCACATGAGGATGGTCTGGTTCACGCCGGTCATGATGGACGGCAGCGCCAGCGGGATCTCGACATCCTTCAGAAGCTGCCAGCGCGACGCGCCAAAGGCGACCGCGGCCTCTTTGATGCTTTCGGGGACACCGCGCATGCCAAGCGCGGTCAGGCGGATCACTGGCGGCATGCCGAAGATGATCGTGGCCAGAATTCCCGGCGGGTTCCCGGTTCCGAAAAAGGCGATGATCGGGATCAGGTACACGAAGGCCGGCAGCGTCTGCATCAGGTCAAGCACCGGCTCGGCCATGCGATAGGCGCGTCTGGACTTGCCGAACCAGATGCCGAGGGGAATGCCGATGGCAACACAGAGAAGCACCGCCGCGCCGACAAGAGCGACGGTTTCCATCGCCAGTGCCCAATAGCCAAGCAGGGCTGTATAGGCCATTGCGGCAACCGTGAAGATCGCGACACGCGGCCCCGCCGCACGCCATGCGGTGACCGCGATGACAAGCATGACCACGGGCCAGGGCGACCCGTTCAGCGCAACCGTCAGCCCGTCAAGAACCGTCCGCACGCCCGACACGATGCCGTCGAACACGTCATCACCGGCAAGCGCGGCGGCGTCGATACGCGCCTCCATCCACGAGGCGACTGCCCCAAAGAGCGTCCCGTTCCCTTCACCAAGGAAATAGGTGGAAATCTGCTGTTCCGGGAAGGCTTCCAGCAATTCCATCGAGGCGTTGACGGTGAACCTGTAAACCACCAGCGGCGCAATTGCGACGGTCAGTACAGCACCCAGAACGGCGTTGCGGTTCGACCGGCCGCTTTCCGTGGTTTCGGGATCGATCCGCCAACGCGAATACTGCTTTTCATAGACGTTATTTGCGTAAACGCCCTGAATTAGCTTGAAGATCAACAGCATGATAAGGCCGGTGATCATGATGCCCGTGGCTTCGGCCTGTGCCTGCTCGACCCGTTCCATGTTGGTGTCGATGGCGCGCTGCATGTTTTCCGCAAGCTTGGTGAACCGGTCGATATCGGCCTGTTCGGTCGCGGCCGCCGCCTGATCGAGGCGACGTTGCATGGTTTCGGCCTGCGAGGCCGCGCGCTCAAGAAACTCGGAACCCGGCGTGCCCCAAAGGCCACGCCCGATCTGCACCCAGGCAATGATCTCGAGGATCAGGAAGGCCCAGAACATGCCCCAGATCGCCCGGCTCGAGGCCCAGAGCGGACCCAGAACGGCAGCCCAAAGATTGAATGTTTTCGGGATGAAGCTCGTGTTGTCGTGGATCTTGTGGAAGGTCTCGACATAGTAATTGCCGTTCGGGCCGGCGAACTCTTTGATCGAGTTGTCCAGCGTTTCGCGGTCGATCTCGATATCCGAGGCGGCGGTAACCTTCAGTTCTGTGGCGACGTCACTCATCTTTGCCCCCCTGGATGCCGCGCAGCAGGCACGGCTTGGTGACGATGCCGACATCGACCCCGCCTTCGGTGATGACCACGGGCTGGTCGGTTTCAACCGCCAGATCGATCAGTTGGTCCAGATCCGCGCCATGATCGGCGCGCGGTGCGCCGTCCAGCGTGCCAGAGTGGGTTTCAAGCGGCTTCATGATCGAATGGGCCTTCACCAGTTTGAGCTTGGAAATGCCCTGCACGAATTCGCGTACATAGTCGTCGGCGGGTTCCATCACGATCTGTTCCGGCGTCCCGATCTGCACGATGACCCCGTCTTTCATGATCGCGATGCGGTGTCCGATGCGGATCGCTTCATCAAGGTCATGGGTGATGAAAAGCGTTGTCTTTCTGAGCTGCGCGACCAGCGCCTTGAACTGATCCTGCAATTGCAGCCGGATCAACGGGTCAAGCGCCGAAAAGGGTTCGTCCATCAATAGAATTTCCGGGTCCGATGCCAGCGCGCGGGCGATCCCGACGCGTTGCTGCATGCCCCCCGAAAGCTCGCGGGGAAGGCGGTCTTCGTAGCCGGTCAGATCGACAAGCCCAAGCGCGTGGTCGGATACGGCCCAGCGTTTGGATTTGGAAATCTTCCGGATTTCGAGAGGATAGGCAACGTTGTCGCGCACCGATCTGTGCGGCATCAGCGCCATGTGCTGGAACACCATGCCGATCTGCTGCGCGCGGATGCGGCGAAGTTCGCTTTCGCTGATGGTCGAGACATCCTGCCCAAGGATCTCGATCTTGCCAGCAGTGGGTTCGATCAGCCGGTTGATGTGCCGCACAAGCGTTGACTTGCCTGAACCGGACAACCCCATGATGCAGAAAATTTCGCCCCGGGCGACTTCGAAATTGGCGTTCTGAACGCCCACAACGCATTGAAATTCTGAAAGAACTTCCGGCTTTCCGATGCCTTGGCTTTTGACCGCTGCCATGGCCTCTTCAGCGCGCGTGCCAAAGATTTTCCAGACGTCCGTTACTTTGACGACGGTTTCGCTCATCCCATCCCCCCTTCAGGTTGGTGGCCGCCGCGACAAAGCCGCGGCGGCCCAGAGTTCTGGGATTTAGTTGGTCAGCCAGCCAATGATCTTGTCTTCATTTGCGGCGACCCATTCTGCCGCAAAGTCGGCAGCTTCCTGTCCATCAACGGCCAGTGCCTTGCCCATGGCGCTCAGCGCGTCGCCATCCATCTGGAAGTTCGCGAACAGTGCTGCGACTTCCGGGAAATCCTCTTCGAGCGATTTCGCATAGTGCAGGTGAAGCGTCGCGCCGTTCCAAGCTGTCGAAGCTTCGGACTTGGCAAGCCAATCGGGATCGTCCGTCGGCTGAACGATGGTCCAGGTCGCCGGATCGTGCGCCGGCTCTTCGAGAACGTGAAGGTCCTGTGTCACGAAGATGTAGTGCGGGCTATAGCAGAACCCGATCCAGGGCTCGCCTGCTTGCGCGGCGTTCGCCAGGTTTGCATAGGCGATCGTCTCTTCATACTCGGTCAGTTCGAAGATCTGATCGTAGCCATAGGACTTTGCGCGGATCTTTTCGATAACCGTCGAGGCCCAACCCGGGGCGCCGATCCACACCTCTGGGGTGCCGTCGCCATCGGTGTCGAAGATCGCCATCTTGTCCGGATCGCTCAGGTCATCGATGGATTTGATGTCATACTCTTCGGCGATTGCCGCCGGCACGCACATGCCCTGCTCGGCTTGGACCGGGTTCTGGTTCATGACGACCGTGCCATTTGTTTTGACATAGGTGTCGTGCAGGTTCTGCTGGTTCGGCATCCAAACCTCGGGGTGCACATGCATCGACCCTTTGTCCATGGCTTCAAAGACAATGGGGTTCGTGCCGTTTTGCAGTTCGACGTCGAGGCCGAGGTTCTCTTCGATAACCACCTCAAGCACATGGGCGGTGGCGTTCACCGACGCCCAGTTCGGCACACCGATGACGATGTCGGCCGCCATTGCAGTCGACGCCATCAGCATGGCCGAGCCTGCGGCCGTAATTGTAAGCGTTTTCATTGGTCTCTCCTTGTTGGTGCCCTTACGACAGACATTGTCGCGTAGTTCCGAGCGTATTTGGCGAAGTTTCACCTTTCTTGCCGAATGTTTCTCCGGCGTTTTTTGCAGGACACTTCCCGCAATTTCATTGCTTTTTTTGGTCCCTGAAACACACATCCACAACTCGTAATGACATTCAACCCCGTTACCTCATCATACGACCTTGAATTGCCACTTTTTTAGGCACGCATCCGCTGAAAGTCCGGATCATAGGGCGAGCTGCCGATGACCGTGGCCTTCACGATGGTGCCGCAAAGGTCCAGTTCCATCTCGCTGCCCGTGGCCGATTGCGCGGGGTCGACGAAGCCGTAGGCAAGGTTCATCCCGACCCTGTGGCCCCAGTCGCCCGAAGTGATCGTTCCGACGACTTTATCGCCCGACATCAGCGAAGCCCCACCATGCGCCGGCGCGGTCGTGGTGTCGATTTCCAGGGTCACAAGCTTCTTGCGCTGGCCTTCGCTTTGCCGTTTCAAAAGGGCCGCCTTTCCAATGAATTCGCCCTTTTCCAGCTTCACGAAGCGGTCCAAGCCGGTCTCGAACGGGTCGAATTCGGTAATGATGTCCGCTTTCCAGTGCAGAAAGCCCTTCTCCATCCGCATCGACTCTACCGCGCGCGCCCCGAAAATTTTGAGACCGCGGGCTTCGCCCGCGTTTAGCAAGGCAAGATATGCCGCATAAAGCGACGCGTTCGGGACGTGGATCTCATAGGCCAGTTCGCCGGAAAAGCTGACGCCCATCACGGTCGCCGGGGCAATCCCGATAAAGCATTCGCGCACGCTAAGCCACGCGAACGCCTCGCGCG
>JABDPT010000071.1 GCA_013042605.1 Paracoccaceae bacterium | reverse complement strand
CGAAGCGCACGGTTTATTACCACTTCAGCAGTAAGGACGACATAATCGCTGCTGTGTTGGAGGTGCAGCATCTGCATATGATGTCCCAGTTCCAGACATGGCTGGATCCCACTTCGGATACGGCTTCGAAAATTGTATCTGACCTCTTCACCAAGCTCGGGAATTGGGTCAATGACTCAAATTGGCTGGGGTCCGGATTTTCGCGCATTGCCGCGGAGCTTGCCGACATGCGCGGACATCCCGCGAGACATGCGTCCAGCAGACACAAGGCGGCTGTTGAGGAGTGGCTTGCAGAGAGGCTTGCCGCCACCGGCGCAAAAGAAGCTGAAGAACTAGCGCGGCAGGTCTTTCTGCTGATCGAGGGCGGCATGAGCCTCACCCTTATTCATTTCTCCGCCGCTTTGGCCGTTTTGAAGAGAAGCTATCTAGGAAGAAAACCGCTCCCAATCCGATAACGGTTAGAGGAACGAGGATGGGAAGCTGTTCAATTAGAAAGAAATATTTGTCATCAACTCCATCCAAAGTGCTCTTCCTCTATGGCGGTGGCATTCCGTTTTCGCAGGTCCGCATTTCAACCTCCGGTATGCCTTCGGCACGCAATCGTAGGACCTCAAGACCCTGGGGTTCTGCGGAATTGTCCTCGCCTAGTTCTGCTTGGACTCGGACAATGCGCCTCGGCATGCACGATGATATTGGCGGAGAACATCTTGCACCGCCGCAATCAGGATTTCGTTGGCGCTGGCGCCGGAGGTTCTTCCGCGCAGAAACTGGCTTCTTACCGTTTCCGGAATGACCGTCTCCGACAACCGCTCGTGCAGTTCCGCCACGGCAGCCTCGGCTTTGGGCTCGGGCCAGTAGTACCGGACGCGGTCCGAGTAGCTGAAGTGGCGCTGGAGCCAGAGCTCGCGGGCGTCACCATCGTAGTACTTTTTCCAGTTGCCGGGTGCGGCGAGCATTACGACATCCATCGCGGCCATAAGCCCGCCCCGCGGCGGGTGGCCGTCCAGGACATCTGCGACCGAGTCAAGTGCGTACAGGGCTTCGCGCAGTGCAAACGTCAGCCACGGGCCTACCTTTAGGATCGCAAAACCGTTCTCGACCAGCGCTCCGAGACCCTCGGGCTTCTGATAATCGGTCGAGTGTGCCTCGAATACGATCCCAGGCATGCCGGACAAGCTACCCGAAAGGTTTCGTGCCTTCGTCGGTTCGAAGTGTATCACGTTAGTGTGCCCAAACTCAACCCCAGGTTGAACGACAAGTGCGATGATCCGGGAGAAGGCCTCCTGTGCGCCCGCTGCCGCGAAGGCGTCGCGATGCACATCATAGGTGCGCGCGACCGCTTCAGGCGTGGTGACGGCGAGTTCACCGAGGTCTTCCAGCGCGCCGCCGGGCACGGGGACTTCCGTGCCGATCACGTAGACCGGATCGACTGCGGCCTTGGCCGCTTCGGCAACGACGGCGAGCCGCGCCGCACGTTCCGCGGTGGTCTCGTCAAGCAGCGCCACGGGTTCGCCCGCGCAGCCCATGGACGTATCGAGATGAAGCTTGGTGAAGCCGGCGGCCGAGAACTGGGCGATCATGACTTCCGCCTTCGCCATCGCCTCTTCGGCAGGCAGGTCCTTCCAGGGGTTCGGTCCCAGGTGATCGCCTCCGAGAATGATCCGGTCGGTCGCTAGCCCGATCTTACCTGCAATATTTTCGACGAAAGCGCGGAAATCGGCCGGTGTCATGCCGGTATAGCCGCCTTCTTGATTGACCTGGTTGCAGGTAGCTTCGATGAGCGCCAGCTCGCCCGTTTCCTTCGCCAGTCGCAGAGCAGCCTCGATAACCATCGGATGCGCGGAGCAGACCGACGTAATGCCGACAGGATTCCCAGCGTGGAACGCAGTCGGGATGGCGGTTAGCGGATGGGTCACTCTCCCTCCTTCGAGTGATTTCTGACGAAAGCTCGAATCGTCTCGAGTCCCGTCGCGCCTTCCATAGGCCCGCGTTTTGTTACCGCCAGTGCACCGGCGGCGGCGGCAAGTGAGAGGGCCTCGCGAGTTTCGGTTCCGCGCAGCCAGAGCGAGGTAAAAGCGCCACCGAAACAATCGCCTGCCCCTGTGGGATCGACTTCATCGACCGCGAACGCAGGAATGAACATCGTGCCGGAGGCGTCGTGGTGACGTACGCCCTTGGATCCGAGTTTGTGCGCGATTGCGGAAATCCCATGGCCAAACAGCTCATGAACGGCACTGCTCTCGTCCTCTGCTACGGTCAACAGGAACAGTTCATCCCCCGAAGGAAGAAAAAGATCGGTGAGGTTCAAGACTTCGGTCATCGCCTCCCGCATGCCTGGCGCGTCGAGGATTTCCTTGCGCAGGTTCGGATCGAACGAAACGGTGCCACTGCGCGCCTTTACCGCCTGTGCCGCCTCCAGATTGAGAGCGACGATTTCCGGACTCGACAGCGATGAGCCCATGACGTGCAGGTGGTCTGCGAGGCCGAACATCCGATCCGACGCCTCACGGTCCGGCAAGAGTCCGCAGGCGGAATGCCGGATATTGAAGATGAAGTCCCGTGAGCCATCGGCGCGATACCGCACAAAAGCGGAGCCGGTCGGGCGATCCACGTCGATTGCGATACCGGATATGTCTACACCGTCGGCAGCCAGACGATTAAGGTTGATGCGCCCGAAATCGTCGTCGCCGACAGTCGAGAGAATTGCGCAGGGTTGTCCCATCCGGGCGACTTGATCAATGAAGATTGCGGGCGCGCCCGACGCGAAAGGCCCGGTTAGCGCAATGGGTTCCTTAAATCCGACACCCGTTGTGTCGGCCATGATTTCGACGAGGATTTCTCCAATGACCAAGATTTTCTTCATTGCGCCCCTGACTTTGTGCTTTTCCCGTCCTTTTCCATCTGCTTTCGGACTGCAAAGCTTTCGCGGCCGGTCAATATTAGGAGACTCTTGACTGCTCGCACAGAAAGCAACTAGCGTCAACATAAATAGTATCGCGCGTAAAGAAGATGCTGGCCAAGCGCTGCCGCCGTAGTCCACTGTTGAGGTCGAGATCATGGAAGGTCGCGAGATCAAAAACATGGAGGAATTTGCCGAAGTGAGCGGCATCTCGCGCCCGACACTTTCCAAGTATTTCCAAGACCCCGACAGTGTCAGGCAATCAACGCGCAAGAGGGTGGAGCGAGCGCTTCAAATCTATGATTATCGCCCGAACATCTTCGCCATAAACCAAAACCGAAAACTCACTCGCACAATCGGAATCGTTGTGCCCAACCTTGCCGACCCTGTGTTTGCCGAGATCGCCTGGTCGATCGAGCGGCGCTGCCTCGAGGCGGGGTATCGCGCGGCCTTGTTCGGTTCCCATGGAGATAGCAAAGGTGAAGTCGATGCGCTGGATAGTCTGCAGGCGCTTCGGCCCTCTGGCGTTCTGATTGCGCCGCTCGGTCGTTTGTCGAACAAAGATTACATTGCCCAATTTTGTGAAAAGGTGCCAACAGTCTTGTTCGACCGCGACATCGATGAGGTGGGCGAGGCATTTGTTGGCTCTGATAACGCAAGTTTTATTAATCAAAGCGTTGAATATCTGACGCGGACAGGCGAGGCGCCGTGCTTTTTCGAGGTCAAGAATCCTGCAAATCCGAACTCTATCGCGCGCCGCTTGGGCTACAAGAAGGCTATGGAAGCCCTCGGGCTCGAACCTGTGTTCGTTCAGGTAGACGACGAGGGTTGGGAGTTCGAGCGAATAGGCTATGAAGGCGGTATTTCGGCGATTGAAAATCGTAAATTCCCGACCAACACGGTGTTGTGTAGCAATGACCGCCTGGCAATCGGCTTTCTGGCCGCATGCTATGAGAAGGGTTTGCGCGTCGGACGCGGAAAGGGATGCGCCATGCGCGTTGCCGGGCATGATGACCACCCACAGGCGCGATACACCTGTCCCACGCTCACCACTGTAGCCCATGAATACGGCAACGTTTCCAATTGCGGCGTTAAAACCCTGTTCGAGTTAATCGAAGCTGGCGGGCGGTTTGATCAGCGTCGGGCGACGCTCTTCCCGGCGCGTTTGGCGCTGCGGGAATCCGCTTGACCGGGAAAAGCGGATCAGTCCAATTATTTACGGGAGTAAAATTTGAATTGACTTGCGAGGGTGCGTGCAAGTACTTCTGGCAACTACCGTCTTCTTTGACATACAAAAATCTAGGGAGGAAATCGGATGAAACTGAAAAGTGCTTTGATTGGCGCTTCAGCCCTCGTATCGCTCGCAACGACCGCAGCGCTGGCTGACGAGATCACCGTTGCGACTGTGAACAATGCGGACATGATCGTCATGCAGAAGCTCGCCCCGAAATGGGAAGAGGCGACTGGTCATACGATCAACTGGGTCGTTCTGGAGGAGAACATCCTGCGTCAGCGTACAACGCAAGACATCGCTACCAACGGCGGGTCATTCGACATTATCTTTATCGGCGCGTACGAAGCTCCGATCTGGGGTGCCAATGGTTGGCTGACTTCGCTGAACGATTTCGCAGACGATTCGGATTACGATCTGAACGATATCTTCCAGTTGGTTCGCAACGGACTGTCGGCGGATGGCAATCTTTATGGCGTCCCGCTGTATTCGGAAACGTCCTTCACCTTCTACCGCACGGACATCTTCGAAGCCGCAGGCCTCGAGGCGCCGACCGAGCAGATCACCTACACCGAGTTGCGGGATAACTATATTGCCAAGGTGCACGATCCCGACAACGGAATCTTTGGAACGTGCCAGCGTGGCAAGGCTGGCTGGGGTGAGAATATGGCCTTCGTCGGTCCACTCGCCAACGCATTTGGTGCGCGGTGGTTTGACGAAGAGTGGCAGCCACAGCTTGACAGCCCCGAGTGGCACGCTGCGGTCAATTACTACGTCGACCTGATGAACGCTTACGGTCCTCCGGGTGCGACCGCAAACGGCCACAACGAAAACCGTGCCCTCTTCAAGGACGGCAAGTGTGCCACTTGGGTCGACGCGACCTCGGCCGCAAACGACGTCCGCAATCCGAACACCTCGAGCGTCGCCGACGTGACGGACTTCTTCCAGGCGCCCAAGCAGGTAACGGACAAGGGGACCGGCTGGTTCTGGTCGTGGGCTCTTGCTATCCCGGCGAGCTCTCAAAAGGCGGACATCGCTAAGGATTTCCTGAAGTGGGGTACGTCGAAAGAGTACTTCGAGATGGTTGGCGAGTCAGAGGGCTGGGTTGCCGTGCCGAGCGGAACGCGCGCTTCGGTTGCTGATGATCCACGCTACCTGGAAGCGGCGCCCTTCTCCACGACGATCAAGGAAGCCATCTTCGCGGCGGATCCGGCTGACCCGACTCTGCTGCCAGTTCCGTATACCGGCATTCAGTTTGTGGCTATCCCTGAGTTCCAGGGCATTGGCAACTACGTCGGTCAGCAGGTCTCGGCAGCTCTTGCCGGTCAGCAGTCGGTCGAAGAGGCTCTGACCAACAGCCAGCAGTTCGCAGTGCGCGAAATGACCAAGGCTGGTTACATCGAGTAACCTCCTCCCAGAGCGGGCCGGTCCTCGCTGATCGGCCCGCTTCGCCACGCAGACAAAGTCTATTGTAGCCTTGCCTCTTAGAAGAGGTGCGAACAGCTTTTCATTAGGCGCCAATCTTAGCCAAACGGGGGGGGGTAACCAATGGCAACAAAAGCTTCCAGAGCTGCCGCTAGATTGATGATATCGCCTTCGGTGATCCTCTTGCTCGGCTGGATGATCATTCCGCTGTCGCTGACGATTTATTTCTCTTTTCTGCGATACAACCTCATCACGCCTACCGGAAATCCGTTCGTCGGATGGGAGAACTACTACTGGTTCTTGACTGATCCGAGCTTCAAGGCGGCAATGATAAACACGCTGGTGATGGTCGGGGGAATTCTACTGATAACGGTGATCGGCGGTATTGGATTTGCCCTCCTGCTCGACCGCCCCATGTGGGGGCAGGGAATTATCCGAATAATGGTAATCGCCCCATTCTTCGTAATGCCGACGGTATCTGCCCTTGTCTGGAAAAACATGTTCATGAATCCCGTCAACGGGATCTTCGGGCGCATTGCCACCGGCTTGGGTTTCGAACCGATCGACTTCATGGGCCAGATCCCGTTGCTCTCGATCGTCCTGATCGTGTCATGGATGTGGCTTCCGTTCGCTACGCTAATCCTGTTCACCGCAATGCAGTCGCTCGACCAGGAGCAACTGGAAGCCGCCGAGATGGACGGCGCCGGCTGGACGTCGCGTTTCATTTTCATCGTGTTGCCGCACCTTGCGCGGGCAATTACGGTGGTGATCCTGATCCAGACAATCTTCTTGCTGTCGATTTTCGCTGAAATCCTCGTGACTACGAACGGAGGTCCCGGGACGGCATCAACCAACCTAACGTATCTGATTTACGTCTCCTCACTATTGCAGTTCGACGTGGGTATGGGCAGTGCCGGTGGCGTTATCGCGATCATTCTCGCCAACATCGTTGCGATCTTCCTAATGCGGATGATCGGCAAGAACCTCGACGCCTAGAGAGGAGAGGCAAATGGCACGCTCAGTCTCGAACAGAGCCAAGGCCCTTAACACGGCCGTTGCAGGGACACTGGGATTCCTGATGTTCTTTCCGATCCTCTGGATCATCGTCCTGTCGTTCAAGACCGAAGAAGACGCGATCAGGGCGCCTTTGGAGGTGCTGTTCAATTCCGGCTGGACGCTCGAAAGCTTTTTCACGGTCCAGGAGCGCTCGGACTATTTCAAGCACTTCTCGAACTCGGTCATCATCTCGCTCGGATCCACCTTCCTCGGCCTCCTGATTGCCGTACCGGCGGCTTGGGCCATGGCCTTCGTGCCGGCCAAGCACACCAAGAACGTGCTGATGTGGATGCTGTCGACAAAGATGTTGCCGCCGGTCGGGGTGCTGGTGCCGATCTACCTGATATTCCGGGATTACGGCTTGCTCGACACCCGCATCGGTTTGGTGTTCGTGCTCATGATGATGAATCTGCCGATCATCATCTGGATGCTGTACACTTATTTCAAGGAAATCCCGGGCGAAATCCTCGAGGCGGCGCGGATGGACGGGGCCTCGTTGCGCGAGGAAATCCTCTACGTGCTCACGCCAATGGCGATCCCGGGTATGGCATCGACGGTGCTTCTGAACATAATCCTAGCCTGGAACGAAGCGTTCTGGACGCTCAACTTGACGGCGGCCAAGGCAGCGCCTCTCACGGCCTTTATTGCCAGCTATTCCAGCCCCGAGGGCCTGTTCTATGCCAAGCTTTCGGCGGCGTCGATTATGGCCATCGCACCAATCCTGATCATGGGCTGGTTCAGCCAGAAACAACTCGTCCGCGGTCTCACCTTCGGCGCGGTAAAGTAAGGGAAACGGACATGGGACAGATTCAACTCAACCAGGTCTCCAAGTCGTTCGGCAGCGTCGAAGTCATTCCGCCGCTTGACCTCACGATCGAAGACGGCGAGTTCGTGGTGTTTGTTGGCCCCTCGGGCTGCGGGAAGTCCACGCTGCTCAGGCTCATCGCCGGGCTAGAGGATGTGACCGACGGCCACGTAATGATCGATGGTGATGACGCCACCGACATCGTGCCTGCCAAACGCGGCCTTGCGATGGTGTTCCAGAGCTATGCGCTCTACCCGCATATGTCGGTCAGGAAGAACATCGCCTTCCCGTTGCGAATGGCCGGGCTCGACAAGTCCGAGCAGGATAGGCGCGTAACCGAAGCAGCGCGGGTTCTAAATCTCACTGACTATCTCGAGCGGCGGCCGGGTCAGCTCTCGGGCGGCCAGCGTCAGCGGGTCGCGATCGGCCGGGCCATCGTGCGGGAGCCTGAAGCCTTCTTGTTTGACGAACCGTTATCGAACCTTGACGCGGCGCTCAGGGTGGGGATGCGTTTGGAGATCTCAGAGCTGCACAAGCGCCTTGCAACGACGATGATTTACGTAACGCACGATCAGGTCGAAGCCATGACCATGGCCGACAAGATCGTGGTTCTGCAGGCGGGCGTGATTGAGCAGGTGGGCAGTCCTCTAGAGTTATACCAGCGGCCGCGGAATACCTTCGTGGCCGGGTTCATTGGCAGCCCGAAGATGAACCTGATCGGCGGCTCCGAGGCAGCCAAGCACGACGCCGCTACCATAGGCATCCGGCCCGAACACATCGAGATTTCGGAAGGGCCGGGCGCCTGGGAAGGGACCGTCGGGGTTTCAGAACACCTCGGCTCGGACACGTTCTTCCATGTCCAAACTGCGGCTTCGTCAGAGCCGATTACAGTGCGCGCTCAGGGGGAACTGGGATTGCGGTACGGACAGAAGGTTTACCTCTCGCCAAGTATGGAACACCTTCACCGTTTTGACAGCAAAGGACTGCGCATCGAATGAACCGCCTGGAAGGCAAAATCGCCCTCATTACGGGTGGCGCGCGCGGGATCGGACGCGCAATCTGCGAGGCCTACGCGGCCGAGGGCGCGAAGGTCGCGGTCGCCGACCGCCTCACTGATGAGGCTGAAGAGACCGTCGCGGCGCTCGGCGCGAGTGGCATGGCCGTGGAGCTCGACGTCACCGATCTGGGATCCATCGCTGCCGGGGTGGCCTTGGTAGAAGACGCCTGGGGCGGGATCGATGTCCTCATCAACAATGCGGGCATCTTCAACATGTGCGCCATCGAGGAGATCACACCCGAGGACTACCGCCGTCAGTACGACGTAAATGTCGCCGGCACGATATTCACAACACAGGCGGTGCTTCCGGGAATGAAGAAACGCGGCAAAGGCGGGGCCATCATCAACTTCTCGTCCCAAGCCGGGCGCCGCGGTGAGGCCTACGTGCTGGTCTACTGTTCGAGCAAGGCGGCGGTCATCTCGATCACGCAATCCATGGCGCTCGAATTGGCAAAAGACAACATCCGGGTGAACGCCATCGCGCCGGGCGTGATCGACACGCCAATGTGGGATCACGTGGATTCGCTCTTCGCGAAGTACGAGAACAAGCCCCTCGGTCAAAAGAAGCGCGAGGTCGGGGTTGCTGTGCCGCTGGGGCACATGGGGCTTCCGGAGGAGATCGCAGATCCGTGCGTGTTTCTGGCCTCGGACGAGGCCCGTTACATCACCGCACAGACCCTCAACGTCGACGGCGGGAACTGGATGAGCTGACGCGGGCAACCACGCCGGATCGCGCTTGAAGGGAAGGGCCGAACCATGGCTGTGAGACTCTCGGACACGACCCTCGGGGACCTCCCCGATACCGTGGCGCGGCCCACTTACGACCGCTCCGCGCTGACCGCGGGCATCGTTCACATCGGGCTCGGCAATTTCCACCGTGCGCATCAGGCCTGGTATCTGCACCGGCTGATGCAACAGGGGCTCGCGCAGGACTGGGCCATCGTCGGCGCTGGCGTGCGGCCTCATGACGAACGGATGCGCCTGAAGATGGCGGCGCAGGACTATCTGACGACGCTGATCGAGCTCGATCCGTCGGGCAAATCGGCCGAGGTCGTAGGCTCGATGATCGACTACGTGCCGATCGAAGAGGGCAACGGCCCGCTGATCGCGCGCATGGCCCGGCCGGACATCCGCATCGTCGCGCTGACCGTCACCGAGGGCGGATACTATATTGACCCGGCTACCGGAGGCTTCGATGCGGCGCACCCCGACATCGTGCATGACGCCGCCCATCCAGACCGCCCGGAGACCGCTTTTGGCGCGATGGTCGCGGCCCTGAAGCGCCGGCGCGATGCGGGTATCGGCCCATTCACGGCCCAGTCCTGCGATAACCTTCAGCAAAATGGCCACGTGCTGCGCCAGACCGTCATATCGCTTGCTCGGCTTTCCGACCCTACGCTCGCCGACTGGATCGACGAAAACTGCACATTCCCGAACGCCATGGTCGACTGCATAGTGCCCGCGACCGGCCCAAAGGAACTGGCACTCGCGGCCGATTTCGGCATCGACGACGCTGTCCCGGTAACCCACGAGAACTTCCGCCAATGGGTGATCGAGGACGATTTCTGCGCCGGACGCCCTGAATGGGAGAAGACTGGCGCGACGATCACCGACGACGTGCACGACTTCGAAAAGATGAAGATCCGGATGCTGAACGGCGGCCACCAGGTGATCTCGAACCTGGGCGAGCTCATGTCGGTCGAGACAATCTCGGGCACGATGGAGCATCCGGGCATTCGTGCCGTCTTCGAGAGGATCGAGCGGAAGGAGATACTGCCGCACATTGACGCCGTCCCCGACTTTACGCCCGACGCCTACATCGACCTCCTGCTGAGCCGCTTCGGCAATCCGATGATCGCGGACACCACGCGGCGCGTCGCGTTCGACGGTTCCTCGCGCCACCCTGGCTTTATCCTCGGCAGCGTGCGCGACGGGCTTGCCGCCTGCACGCCCGTCGAAGGGCTCGCGCTGGTCGAGGCCGCTTGGGCGCGGATGTGTTTCGGCACCCGTGAGGACGGAAGTACCATTGAACCCAACGACCCGTTCTGGGACACGCTCCGAGCGGTAGCCCGGAAGGCCAGGGACGATCCCCGAAGCTGGCTCGAACAGCGCCAGACCTATGGCGACCTCGCTGACCAGCCGCGGTTCGCCGACGCGTTCGAGAGGTGGCTCACGATGATCTGGGGCGAGGGCACCGTGGTGGCGATGGACGTCTATCTCAAGGAGTAGTGTCTCGATGAAGGCGATCGTCTTTCCGCAAAAGGACTGGGTCGAGGTCACCGAGGCCGCCGATCCGGTTGTGGCGCCCGGCAAGGTCGTCGTCCGGGTCCGCGCCAGCGGGCTCTGCCACACCGATCTGGATGTGATGCACTCGAACTACGGCCCCTCGGCCTTCCCGCTGATCCCGGGGCATGAGTTCGCCGGCGAGGTGGCGGCCATCGGCTCCGGCGTGACGGGACTTGCCGAAGGCGACCGGGTGGTGATTGACCCCAACCTCGAATGCGGTGAATGCGCCGCCTGCCTGCGCGGCTGGGCCCACCTGTGCGAAACCCTTGGCGCCTACGGCGTTAGCACCGACGGTGGCTTCGCCGACTACTGCGCTGTGCGTGCGGACCGGGTGCATCCCATCGGTGACATGCCCTTCGACATCGCGGCACTGGCCGAGCCGATGGGCTGCGCTCTCAACGCGCTCTCGCCGCTCGAGGGGCGTATCGTCGAGCGCGCGGTGATCTTCGGGACCGGGCCGATGGGCCTGCTCTTGGGGCTCGCGCTCAGGGTACTCGGTGCAGCCGAAGTCAACATGGTCGACCTGGATCCCGGGCGTCTCGACCTGGCGCGCGGGCTCGGCCTGTCGGGTGTGGCGTCCGGAAGCGGCGCGCTCGCGGTGCACGAGCGGTCCTGCGATCTGGCCGTCGACGCGACCGGCGTTCCCGCGGTCGCCGCGAGACTGCTGCATTACGTCGCGAACGGGGGCGCCGCGTTGTTCTTCGGCGTCTGCCCGCAGGACGCGCGGATCGAGATCTCGCCCTTCGAGGTATTCCGGCGCCAGCTTGCCCTGTTCGGCACCCACAGTCTGAACCACAACATCCCCGCGGCGCTGGACACGCTGGCGGCGATCGGGCCGCGGGTGGCCGAGGTCGTCACCCACCGTATGACCGCCGAAGATGTTGCGGCCGTGATGGCCGGCCACAAGCCGCCCGGGAGTCTCAAGATCCAGATGTTTACCTAGGCCAAAGGCGAGCCAGACCCGCGCGGCAACCGTCATGCGGATCAGGAGCCGTTCACTTGCGCCGCAATGGCTGCCTTGTCGATCACGGATCAGACCCGGCATATCTTTCCGCCGCGGACCTCATAGAAGACATTCTCGTCGAAGCGTACCCGGACGCCAGAGACGTTGAAGGGCGGGTT
>JABDPT010000070.1 GCA_013042605.1 Paracoccaceae bacterium | reverse complement strand
GGAAGCGCCCGCGAGACCCCCCAGCTGAGTGATGCGGCCAACGAAATCGTCGCGCGCTGGCCGTCCTATCCCGCGCTTCGGTCGCAGCGGGCGGTCGAAATCTTCGGTCGGGTCAAGCCCGAGCTTCTGGCCCGCCTGGGCCGCGCGGCCAACCCCGAAGAGGCGCTGGTGCATATCGACGGGTTCTTGCGCGGCCTTCCGGCGGGGGTGCAGCTTTTCGCGATGTTCGACGCCAATCCCCAATTGATCGATCTGATCGTTGATATCGCATCGACCGCCCCCGAACTCGCCACCTATCTCTCGCGGCATTCGGGCGTGTTCGATGCGGTCATCGGTGGTGGCTTCTTCGCCGATTGGCCGGGGGTCGAAGCGCTGACATCCGCGCTGGCGGAGGTCTTGGCCGAGGAAGACGACTATGAAGCGCGCCTGAATGCGACCCGCCGCTGGCGTAACGAATGGCAGTTTCGAGTGGGCGTGCATCATCTGCGCGGGCTCATCACAGGGGACGAGGCCGGGCGCAGCTATGCCGATATCGCCGATGCGGTGCTGGCAGCACTCTGGGAGCCGGTTGTGGAAGAGTTCGCGACCAAGCACGGGCCCCCGCCTGGGCGCGGCGCGATGGTGCTGGGCATGGGGTCGCTGGGCGCGCGGGCGCTGACCGTGACATCGGACCTCGACCTGATCGTGATTTATGACCCGGCCGGGGTCGAGATGTCCGATGGCCGCCGCCCACTGGCCAGCCGCGCCTATTATGCGCGCCTGACCCAGGCCTTCGTCACGGCGCTTTCGGCGCCCATGGGCGACGGGCGGCTTTACGAGGTCGACATGCGCCTGCGCCCTTCGGGGCGGCAGGGCCCGGTGGCAACCTCGCTGGCGTCGTTTCAAAGCTATCAGTCGACCGACGCCTGGACATGGGAGCATCTTGCGCTCACCCGGGCGCGGGCGGTCGCTGGTGAGGCCGATCTCGGGGCCGAGGTCGAGGTGTTTCGGCGTGATCTTTTGGCCAAGGGCCGTGACGGAGCAAAGACCCGGTCGGATGTTGCGGACATGCGCGCGCGTCTGGCCGAGGCGAAACCGGTCGGCGGCGTCTGGGACGTCAAGCTTGGTGCGGGACGGATGCAGGATATCGCATTGCTGGCCCAGACCGGCGCGCTTCTGGCCGGCACGCCGGATCGTGGCACACTAGACCAGATCGCCGCCGGGGCAGGCGCACTGGGGCTTTCGAAGGCCGAGGTCAGAACGCTTGGCGATGCACAGACACTCTTTTGGCGGGTGCAGGCGGCCAGCCGTCTTATGACTGCAGGCATGTTCGATCCCGATGAGGTCGGCACAGGCGGGCGCGCGTTTTTGTTGCGGGAAACCGAAGCAGCCGATATTGCGGCGCTGGAAGCGAAGGTGTCGAAGGCCGCGGCAGACGCGGCGGCGATCATCGACCGGGCGTTGGCGGCAAAGTGAGGCGGCGATGGGACAACGGGCACGCACAGCCAAGGAACTTGATCCCAAAGGGGTCATTCAGGACAGCTATCTGATCGAAGGCATATCCGAACCGGAATGCCGGTCGATCTTCCTCGACTGGGCGATCGGCGTGCCGATGGGCGAGGATGCGCGCGACATGATCCGCGAATTGCTGGCCCTGCATGGCGACGCCGCACCGGATCATCCGATGACGCAGGTTTTGCGCGCGGGCCTTGGCGATCCGGCGCGCACCGGGCGGCGTGGCGGACGACGCGCGCGGCTGACCGATTAGCGGGGCAGGGCGGCGGCTTCGGCGGCCAGCGCGGTGATCCCGTCCCAGTCGCCCGCCGCGATCATCGCCTTGGGCGCCACCCAGGACCCGCCGACGCAGACCGTATTGGGCAGCGAGAGATAGCTGGGCGCCTTGGCCAGATCGATGCCGCCCGTGGGGCAAAAGCTGATCTGAGGCAGAGGTGCGCCGATGGCCTTGAGCGCGGCGGCCCCGCCTGCGGCTTCGGCGGGGAAAAACTTCTGCATCGTATAGCCGCGTTCGAGCAGAACCATCGCCTCGGTGGCCGTCGCGGACCCGGGCAAAAGCGGCAGTTCCTCGGTTTCGCAGGCATCGAGCAGGTAGTCCGTCGCGCCGGGGGACACCCCGAACGTCGCCCCGGCCTTGACGGCGGCGGCCACGTCATCGGCGGTCAGCAGGGTTCCGGCCCCGACC
The DNA here is from genome assembly GCA_013042605.1 of Paracoccaceae bacterium. Lineage (GTDB taxonomy): Bacteria > Pseudomonadota > Alphaproteobacteria > Rhodobacterales > Rhodobacteraceae > JABDPT01. The sequence goes on along the minus strand of JABDPT010000070.1, from coordinate 2,675 downwards.
ACGCCGCCCGGCACCTGCGCCATCTCGGCGATCACGTCGAGCGCGGCCTCGGTCCGCAGCGTTACCTCAAGCACGGGCAAGCCGCCCTTCACGAGGGCTTCGGCCAGGGGTCGCGCATCGCGCGCATCCTCTAGGACAAGCACGGGTATGACCGGGGCCAGTTCGGCGATCTCGCGGCTGCGGCGGGCGGCGGCTTGGGGTGTCATTTGTCTGGTTTCCTTCCTGGCCTATACCACAACGCCCGCACCGTCGGCGGCAAGCCCGCAGCTTTGGCGGAACCTCTCGAACATCTCACGGCCCGTGCCGTAACGATTGGCGCTGAGGTCGGCGGTGACGAGATCGCGTGCGTCGAAATCGGGCGCGAGCACTTCAAGCGTTCCGGCCACGGCATCGACGCGCACAAGGTCACCGTCGCGAAGTTTGGCGATGGGCCCGCCCTTGGCGGCTTCGGGGCTGACATGGATGGCGGCGGGGACCTTGCCCGAAGCGCCCGACATGCGCCCGTCGGTCACCAGTGCGACCTTGAGCCCACGGTCGAGAAGCACCGCGAGCAACGGGGTCAGCGAATGCAATTCGGGCATGCCATTGGCTGCCGGTCCCTGAAAGCGGACGACGACCACCGTGTCTTCGGTGAACTCTCCGGCCTTGAAGGCGGCCTTCACATCTTCCTGATCGTGGAACACGCGGGCCGGGGCCTCGATCACATGGTGTTCGGGCTTCACCGCCGAAACCTTCATCACCGAGCGGCCGACATTGCCCTTGAGCTCGCGAAGACCGCCGGTGGTCTGAAACGCATCGGAAGCGGGGCGCAGGATCTTGTCGTTCAGCGTCTCGCCCGCGCCGGTTTCCCAAGTCAGGCGCCCGTCCTTGAGCTTAGGTTCCTGCGTATAGAGCGACAGCCCATCGCCCGCGACGGTCTTGGTGTCGGGGTGCAACAGCCCGGCCTCCAGCAGCTCGCCGATCATATAGCCTAGCCCGCCCGCGGCATGGAAATGGTTCACGTCCGCCAGTCCGTTGGGATAGACCTTGGCCATCAGCGGAGTGACCGATGAGAGGTCGTTGAAATCCTCGATATCGAGGATGATACCGGCGGCGCGGGCCATCGCGGGTAGATGGATCACGAGGTTCGTCGACCCGCCCGTGGCCATCAGCCCGACAATGCCGTTCACGAAGGCCTTTTCGTCGAGGATCTGCGCAACCGGGCGATAGTCGTTGCCTAGTGCCGTGATCGACAGCGCCTGTTCCGTCGCGCGTTCTGTCAGCGCCTCGCGCAGCGGCGTGCCGGGGTTCACGAAACTGGCGCCCGGCAGGTGCAGCCCCATGAATTCCATGAGCATCTGGTTGGAATTGGCGGTGCCGTAGAAGGTGCAGGTGCCGGGGCCATGATAGCTGGCCATCTCGGCTTCCATCAGCTTGTCGCGGCCCACTTCGCCGGCGGCGAATTGTTGGCGCACCTTGGCCTTTTCGTCATTGGGTAGGCCGGAAACCATGGGACCCGCGGGCACGAAAATGCCGGGGATATAGCCGAAGGTCGCGGCGGCGATCACAAGACCGGGCACGATCTTGTCGCAAACACCCAGATACATCGCCGCGTCAAAGGTGTTGTGGCTGAGCGCGACACCAGTCGCCAGCGCGATTACGTCGCGCGAAAATAGCGACAGCTCCATCCCGACCTGACCTTGGGTGACGCCGTCGCACATTGCCGGCACGCCGCCTGCCACCTGCGCGGTGCCGCCAGCGGCGCGGGCGGCGGCCTTGATCTTGTCGGGGTAAGTCTGAAACGGCTGATGCGCTGAAAGCATGTCGTTATAGGCGGTGACGATCCCGATATTGGCGGCGCGGTCGGCCATCAGTGCGGCCTTGTCACCCTCCATCGCGGCATAGGCATGGGCCTGATTGCCACAGCTCAGATGGGCGCGACGGGGGCCTTCATCCGCGGCGCGGGCCATACGGTCAAGATAGCCGCTGCGCGCCTCGTGGCTTCGCGTGATGATGCGGTCCGTGACTTCGGCAAGTTTCGGGTGCAGGCCCATCGGTTAATCCTCGCGCGGTGAGTGTTGGTTTCGCTTACCATGTTAGCGCTAACGGTTCCACCCCAAAAACCACGTACGGGGTTTCGCTGAACGCATATCGGGAATGCGCAAACGGGGGTGGCTGGGACAGGTTTGCTGACCTACCTCTGAAACAAGCCAAGAACGCGAACAGATTCAGAGGAATAACACGCCATGCAAAGCCCATATGAGATTAACAAAGTCGATTTCACCCTGATCGAAGCCCATGCCCGCCAGCTGCGTGCCGAAGCCTTCGGGGCAGGGGTCAAGGCCCTGAAGAACTGGATTGCCGCCCGGATCGTTCAGCCGGTGTTCGGTGGTCGTACCGCCTGAGTTGAGCGGTTAATTCACCAGTTGAGAGAGGCCCCGGATCCTGTCCGGGGCGTGAGTTAAGGGGCGACACCCCCCGGGCCTGACCCGGGGCCGCGCCCCATCAGGCACCAACGCGCCCCGGACCTGATCCGGGGCCTCGCCCCGCCAAACAAACTGTTTCCAAATTAGCTAAAATCCCGGAAATGCTCCGGGATTTTCTCGTTTTTTACCATGATTGGCCGTCATTTTCGCCATGAAATCTTAAGGATGAGACCGTGACGACCATGGCAACTCGAACGATTCTCCTGACCG
>JABDPT010000061.1 GCA_013042605.1 Paracoccaceae bacterium | reverse complement strand
CCCACGGCAGAGCGTTGGACGGACCCGGACAATAGCGGCACGAAGATCGACAAGATGATCAGCGCAATGGCGAAGACGCCGATAAAGGCGGCAAGGACGGACAGTTCACAGCTGCCATCCAGGAATTCGTTCAAAATCGGGACTTCCGCCACGAGCGGGGTGGCCGCCGGGGTAAGATAAAAGGCTGCCACAGCCGCGGCGACCCACCCTACGATGGCCATGATCTCGCGAACAAATCCACGCGAGTAGGCCAAAATCGCAGAAATCAAAATGACAAGCGCAACACCGCCGTCAACAATTGTAAAACCGTCCATACCCTCGCTCCAAAGGCCCGACGCTATCCTGCGCCAAATACGCCCCCTACCAGAGCGGCGAGATCCGGCATCGTTTGTACCGTCATCCCTGGCGCCGCTCCTGCCTTGCTCCGTTCTGGCACAATCGCGCGCGAAAACCCAAGTTTTCGCGCCTCTTTGAGCCGGCTTTCGGACTGTGAAACAGGCCGCAGAGACCCTGATAAGCTAATTTCGCCAAAAACAACAGTGTCTTGCGGCAAAGCGTTGTCCTCGCGCGCCGACAGTAGCGCTGCCGCCACAGCCAGATCTGCCGCCGGTTCGGTGATCCGAAGCCCGCCTGCCACGTTTAGATAGACATCGAGACCCGCAAAGGGGATGCCGCAGCGCGATTCGAGAACAGCAAGAATCATCGCCAGACGGCCGCCATCCCAGCCCACGACCGAGCGGCGCGGCTGGCTGTGCGGGGTGGGCGAGACGAGGGCCTGAAATTCGCACAAGACGGGCCGCGTGCCCTCGATCCCGGCGAAGACGACCGATCCGGGGGCGGGCGTGTCACGGTCGCCCAGAAACAGGGCCGATGGGTTGGCAACCTCGGACAGACCGGATCCCGTCATCTCGAAGACGCCGATCTCGTCGGCGGGGCCGAAGCGGTTTTTCACGGCGCGCAGGATGCGGAACTGGTGGCCGCGTTCGCCTTCGAAATAAAGCACGGTGTCGACCATGTGTTCGACGACGCGAGGGCCGGCGATCTGCCCTTCCTTGGTGACGTGGCCGACAAGGACGACTGAGATGCCCTTGCGCTTTGCGTAGGTGGTCAGTTCATGGGCGGCGGCACGGACCTGCGCGACCGATCCCGGGGCGCTGTCGACGGTGTCGAGCCACATGGTCTGAACCGAGTCGATGACCGCGATATCGGGCTTTTCGGCGTCGAGCGTGGTCAGGATGTTGCGCAGGTTGGTTTCGGTCCCAAGCCGGACGGGGGCGTCGGCAAGGCCAAGGCGGCTGGCGCGCATGCGGATCTGCGCAGTGGCTTCTTCGCCCGAGATATAGACGGCCTTGAGCCCGGCGGCGCCGAATTGCGCGGCGGCCTGTAAAAGCAGGGTCGATTTGCCGATGCCCGGGTCGCCGCCGACCAGAATGGCCGAGGCGGGGACAAGCCCGCCGCCCAGAACGCGGTCGAATTCGGCGATGCCGCAGGCCGTGCGCGGGGGCGCGTCTTCATGGGCCGAGAGATCGCTCAGCGCCACGGCGGCCCCGCGCGCCGCGCCGAGCGATTTGGAGGACGGGCCCGCGGAAAGCGGCGCTTCTTCGACGATGGTGTTCCAGGCCCCGCACGCATCGCAGCGCCCCGACCATTTGGTGTGGGCCGCACCACAGGCGGTGCAGGTCAGGGTCGCGAGTTTCGCCATGCCGCACGTCTAGCGCGGCGGCGTCGCCCCCTGCAAGCCGTGATCGTCCGCGTCGAAGCCCGCCCTGGTACGGGCCCGTATCGAGCGGAAGACCGCCACGATGGGCGGGCCGTCATGGGGGTCTTCGGGCCTGCGGCTCAACTCGCGCACCAAGAGCCATGCGGGGCCGGACAGCAGCGCCATCACGATGGCCCCCACCGCCACAGGCCGGTCGGGCGCCAGGCCCGAGGTGACCCCGGCAAAGGCGGTCGCGCTGAAGAGGAAGACACCGGCGTAAAGCAGTCCATTCACGCTGTTCGACATCAATCCCCGCCGCGCGCTCAAGCCCGCGACGACCATGGGAATGATCGGCAGGATCGCGCGCAGAAAAAGGTCGAGTTTCGTTTCCAATGTCAGCTCCGGTCGTCAGCGGCACAGCCCGCTAAATACCTGAATTCTGGCTAACAAATGGTTAATAAGCCTACCAAAGCGCCTCTGCCGCCTGCCGCAGAACACCCGGCAGCGCGCCCACTACCGGGATGAAGAGCAAAAGGCCGATGATACCAACGTACTTGTCGAAGCCGCGATAGACCGCATCGGGGTTGGACCGCGCGAAAAGCGCCAGCCCCAGCGGCATGGCCCAGGAGACCGACCAGGCAAACGCTTCGGCCGCCGTGCCTTGCATCATCGCGCGGGTGTAGCCCATGAAGACCATGCCGAAGGCGAAGATCGACGCGATGGCCCAGACCTGCACCGGTCCGCGATTGTAAATCCCGCGCGTGATGCTGAGCGGCATCCAGAGCACGCTCAGCCAGAACAGGAAGAGGCCCAGAAGGGCAATGACATTGGGCATGGGGCGGCTCTCCGACAATTGTGCGCTTCCCATGCCGCAAATCGGCGGCGGGTTCAAATGGGTTGGTGGTGTTCAGGCAAGGGCGGGGAGAGTGAAGAAGGCCATCAGACCCAGCCAATAGAGAAAATCGGGCCAGAGCGCGGCGCGGCCTTTGGGAACGGCGGATGCAAGCTGCAAGATCACGATGACCAGCACGGTCGCACCCGGAAGAGCGCCGAGGCTTTCGATGCGGTCCCCCATCAGGAAGAAGGCAACCAGCATGGCCAGACCCAGCGCCAGAGCGGCGATTGAAAGATACCGGGCCAGCCCGAGCCCATTCACACTTCGGTAGGTTGCGGCGACGAAATGGACCACGGTCAGAAACAGCGTAGGGCCGAACACCATGGTAAAGGCCCTATACGGCGGCGGCCCGCTTTCGGGATCGGTCACGTACTGCAGGATCTCGTCCATCAGCGCACGGCGGCTATCGGCCCTTCAGCCTTGCCATGAATGAACTGATCCACGTAAGGGTCTGAACAGCCATCAAGTTCGGCAACCGGACCCATCCAACGGATCTTGCCCCCGTGCAACATCGCAACCTTGTCGGCAATCGCGCGCACGCTGGTCATGTCATGGGTGATGGTGATCGCCGTGGCCCCCATTTCGACGACGATCTCACGGATCAGGTCGTTGATGACTCCGGCCATGATCGGATCGAGGCCGGTCGTGGGTTCGTCGAAAAAGATGACCTCGGGGTCGGCGGCGATAGCGCGGGCGAGGCCGACGCGCTTTTGCATGCCGCCCGAAAGCTCTGCCGGGAACTGGTCGGCCACCTCCGGCGTCAGGCCCACGCGGCGCAGCTTTTCAATGGCGATCTCGCGCGCCTCGTCCTTGGGCCGCTTGAGCGAGCCGCGCAGCAGGCGGAAGGCGACGTTCTGCCAGACGCTCAGACTGTCGAAAAGCGCGCCGCCCTGAAACAGCATCCCGAACTTGGCAAGGAAGGCGTCCCGCTCTTCATCCTCGACGTTCTTGCCATCAAGCAGGATCTGCCCGCTATCGGGATGAACAAGGCCGAGGATACACTTGATCGTAATGGATTTCCCGGTGCCGGACCCGCCGATGATGACCATGCTCTCACCGCTTTGCACGGTCAGGTTCACACCCCGCAGCACCTGCTTGGACCCGAACGCCTTATGCACATCCGTCATCTCGATCATGCCGAAAAGAACACCTCTGTCAGGATATAGTTCGACGCCAGGATCAGGATCGACGCCGACACCACCGCGCTGGTCGTGGCCCGGCCCACGCCCTGTGCGCCGCGGCCCGAATTCATGCCATGATAGCAGCCCATCGTCGCCACGATGAAGCCGAATACCGCGGCTTTGGCGAGACCTGAAATCACGTCGGAGACTTCGAGAAAATCAAGCGTATTAGTCATATAGGCGGCGGCGTTGAAGTCGAGCCGGGTCACCCCCACGAGGTATCCACCCATGATCCCGATGATATCGCCGATGGCCACAAGAACCGGCATCGACAGCGTCGCGGCCAGCACACGTGGCACGGTGAGGTACTTCATCGGATGGGTCGAAAGCGTGGTCAGCGCGTCGATCTGTTCGGTGACCTTCATGGTCCCGATCTCGGCCGCGATGGACGCAGCCACGCGGCCCGCCACCATCAGCCCGCCCAGCACCGGGCCAAGTTCGCGAACGATCCCGATGGCGACGATCGAGGGCACAACGGTTTCGGCGTTGAACCGCGCGCCGCCGGAATAGATCTGAAGCGCCAGCGCGCCGCCGGTGAAAAGCGCGGTCAGCCCCACGACCGGCAGGCTGAGAAAGCCGATATAGCCCAGTTGCACCAGAAACTCGCGCGGATAGAAGGGCGGGCGGACAAGGTGGCTGATCGCAAGGCTGGCAAAGATCGTGATCCGTCCGATCAGGGACAGAATGCCAAGAAACGACCGTCCGATACCGGCGAGGATATTCATGCCACCCCTCCCGTATAGCGCCGCTCATAGCGCGGGCCGAGCGATGTGAGGATCTCATATCCGATGGTTCCGGCGGCGTCAGCAAGCGCGTCCACGCCTTGCGCGGGGCACAGGATATCAAGCGATTTGGGCCGTTCGGGAAGATGCGTGATGTCCACGGTCAGAAGATCCATTGAAACGCGCCCCGCCAGCGGGCAGGCGGTGTCGCCGGCGAATACCTGCGCGGTCCCACCTATCGCCCGGATCAACCCATCGGCATAGCCGGCAGAGAGCGTGGCGATGATCGCCGGGGCTTGTGCCGTCCAGCTGTTGCCATAGCCCACGGTTTCGCCGGGCTCCAACATTCGGGTCTGTACGACCGGCAGGCTCAGACGCACCACGGGAGTGGCTTCGTGAAACGGCGCGCCCCCGTAAAGGCCGATGCCGGGGCGGGTGACGTCGAAATGATAGTCCGGCCCAAGCAGAATGCCGCCGGTAGCCGCCAGCGACAGCGGCGCGTCGATGCCTGCCACCATGTCGCGGAAATTGGCGAGTTGCCGGGCGTTCATGTCATGGTCGGGCGCATCGGCACAGGCCAGGTGGCTCATCACCAGCGCCGGCCCCTCGGGCAGGATCAGGTCGCGCACCGCCGCCCATTCGCCCGGTTCCATGCCCAGCCGGTTCATGCCGCTATCAAGCTGAACGCCGAAGGGATGGCCTGGCAGGGATTCGAAATGCAGCGTCATCTGGTCGAGCGAATTAAGCATCGGGACAAGGTCGAGATCGGCGATCATGTCGGTATCGCCCGACATATGCCCCGAAAAGACAAAGACCTCCGGCCCCGGAGTGAATTAATATATGATTGCGGCGCCTTCG
>JABDPT010000058.1 GCA_013042605.1 Paracoccaceae bacterium | reverse complement strand
TGAAGGTCACCAAGACCGAAAACGGCGTGAACCCGCTGTGCTTCGGGCAGACCGCGCTTTTGGGCTGTGACGTGTGGGAGCATTCCTATTACATCGATTTCCGCAACAAGCGGCCGGCCTACCTCACGAATTTCCTGGACAACCTCGTGAACTGGGAAAACGTGGCATCGCGCATGTAAGCTTCGCCTTGCGATGATTTTGGGGGGCCTCGCGGGGGACTGCGGGGCCTCTTTTCTTTGGCCCGGAATCAAGCCGAAGGCGCCGGGCAGCGCCTGCCCGTCCGGCGGGCTGGCGCTTTGCAGGCGGCGCGCGCAGGTCAGGCGGAAGATGTGCCTTGCACCGTAAAGCGCCCTTGCGCAGCGATACGGCGCCAGCCCACGGGCAGGCACGGCCCGGCTTGTCCCGGGCAATCAGCCCTTCAATGCCTCCAGCGCTTCTTCCACCGTATCAACCACGGTCAGGAACCCCCGCAAGCTTTCCGCCGCGAACCCGCTGTCGATCACATGGTCGATCAGCGACACGAGGGGCGTCCAGTACCCTTCTGTATTCAATAGAATAATCGGCTTTCCATGCAGCCCGAGCTGCGCCCATGTCAGCACTTCGAAAAACTCGTCCAGCGACCCCGCGCCCCCCGGCAAAACCACGATGGCATCGGAGTTCACGAACATGACTTTCTTGCGCTCATGCATGTTCTCGGTGACCACGAATTGGGTCAGATCGCGCTTGCCGACCTCGCGCTGCAAGAGATGCACGGGGATCACGCCCAGCGTGTCGCCGCCCGCGGCCTGCGTGGCATTGGCGACCGCCCCCATCAGCCCCACATCACCCGCGCCATAGACCAGCCGCCACCCGATTTTCGCCAGCCCTGATCCCAACGCTTCGGCCGCTTCGCGAAACGTGGGATCCGACCCAAATCGCGAGCCACAGAAGACGCAAGCCGATTGTTGCATGGTGGTCATCGAAAGCCGCCTTTCAAAACAGTGTTTTGACCCTTGTATGCGAGGTTGATACAGTCCCTCAAGCGTCGCAGGGGGAGACCGGCGCACGGGGATAAAGACGATGGCTCAGAGAGCAGGCTTTCTCGAAGGCGGCGGGCTTACCGGTGTGGTTGCCCTTCTCGTGCTTGTCGGCGCGGCGGGTTATGCGCTTTATGACGCCTACGGGCCTGCGCCGTCCGAAGAACAGGCCGCACTGCCCGAACCCACGGCGGTCCCGCCCGCAACATCGGCACCGGACCCCGAGGCGGCTCCAGAGGGTGCCGTGGAAGAAACCCCTCAAGAGGAAACCCCCGAACCCGAACCCCCGGCTGCCGTGGCCCCAAGCTTCGATGTCGTGCGGGTCGAACCTGACGGCAACACGCTGATCGCCGGACGCGCGGAACCGGGCAGCACGGTCTCGGTCGAGATCGACGGCGAAACCGTTGGATCGGCGGTTGCCGACGGGCAGGGCGGCTTTGTCGCGATGCTCGATGTCGGCAATTCGCAGGATGCGCGCGCCGTGACGCTGCGCGCACAAGATGCGGCGGGCGCGGAAACCGAATCCGATCAGATCGTCGTGCTTGCCCCCCAACCGCGCATGGCACCCGAGGAAGAGGCCGAGCCAGCCGAAACTGTCGCCGAGGCCCCGGTCGAGGCGGCCGGCGCCCCCGCAACCGAAGCGGTCGACGAGCCGGCCAGCGAAGAGGTCGCCAGCGCCGCCCCCCTGATTGAAGACGCACCGGCCCCGGTGGTCGAACAGGCCGCGCCAAGCCCCGAAGCCGAAGCAAGCCCCGAAGCCCCAACGGTCCTTCTGGCCGATGGCGACGGGGTGCGCGTGCTGCAAGCCCCCGGGCCACAGGTCACCGACACGGTCGTCATCGACGCGATCACCTATGATCAGACCGGCGAGGTGGAACTTTCGGGGCGCGGCGCGGGCGACGGCTTCGTACGCGTCTATATCGACAACGCACCCATCGAAGTCAGCGAAGTTGGCGAAGACGGCCAGTGGCGCGCCGACCTGCCCGATATCGACACCGGGGTCTATACACTTCGCGTCGATGAGGTCGACGCCAGCGGTCAGGTCACGTCGCGCGTCGAAACCCCGTTTCAGCGCGAAGATGCAAGCGACATTCAAGCGCTGGGTATTCAGGGGGCCGATGGCCGTGCGACGGTCGAACTTGTCACGGTCCAGCCCGGCAACACGCTCTGGGGCATTTCCGACCGCGCCTATGGCGAGGGCATTCTTTATGTCCGCGTGTTCGAAGCCAACCGCGACCGCATCCGCGACCCCGACCTCATCTATCCCGGACAGGTCTTCACGGTTCCGAACTGAACGGTCTGGTAAATCGCACCTCCCGGGATTAGGCTAGGCGTTCTTTCGTTCAGCCCGTCAGGTCATTTCCCCTTGAGCACAACCGATTTCGACACCGATGCCCGCCGCAGCGGCTGGCGCACCATCCGCAGGGTGGCCCCCTATCTCTGGCCGGACGAGCATCCGTGGGTGAAAACCCGGGTCGTGCTGGCGCTTCTGGCGCTTGTCGTTGCCAAGATCGTGTCTGTGGCCACGCCGTTTTTCTACAAGGCCGCCGTCGACAAGCTGGCCGGTGACGGACAGGACGCGGCATGGATGCTGGGCGCGGGCGCGGTGGGTCTGACCGTGGCCTACGGCGTGGCGCGCCTGATGAACGTTGGGTTCCAACAGTTGCGCGATGCAGTCTTCGCCGCCGTGGGACAGCGCGCCCTGCGCCAGCTTGCGCTTGAGACCTTCACGCATATCCACGCGCTCTCGCTGCGCTATCACATCACCCGCAAGACCGGCGGGCTCAGCCGCATCATCGAGCGTGGGGTCAAGGGAGTCGAGTTCCTTCTGCGCTTCATGCTCTTTTCCGTGGGGCCGCTGATCCTCGAACTGACGATGATCGCCGTCATCCTCGCGATCCTGTTCGATGCCTGGTATCTGGTGGTCGTGGTCGTGACGATCGGTATCTACATCTGGTTCACCTTCAAGGTGACCGAATGGCGGGTACGCATCCGCAAGGAAATGAACGATCAGGATACCGACGCCAATCAAAAGGCCATCGACAGCCTTCTGAACTTTGAAACCGTGAAGTATTTCGGGGCCGAAGCGCGCGAAGCCGAACGCTATGACAGCGCGATGGCGGGCTACGAGAAAGCGGCGCTTAAAACCTCTTACTCGCTGGCCTTCCTGAATTTCGGCCAATCCTTCCTGATCACTACCGGGCTTGTAATCGTCATGGTCATGGCCGCCATCGGCGTGTCGAACGGCACCCTGACGGTGGGCGATTTCGTCATGGTCAACGCCTACATGATCCAGATCACCATGCCGCTGAACTTCCTCGGCACGGTCTATCGCGAGATCCGGCAATCGCTGATCGATATGGGCGAGATGTTCGATCTGCTCGAGCAGCCGCGCGAGATCAGCGACAAGCCGGGCGCAAAATCGCTCAAGGTCAATGGCGGCGAGGTTGAATTCGACAACATCTATTTCGGGTACGAGCCGGAACGCCCGATCCTCAAGGGGGTCACGCTCAAGGTCGGCGCGGGCCAGCGCATCGCCATCGTCGGCCCCTCCGGATCCGGCAAGTCGACAATCGGGCGGCTTCTCTTCCGGTTTTATGACGTCAATGACGGCGCGCTGCGCATCGACGGGCAGGATGTGCGCGACATCACGCAAACCAGCCTGCATGACGCCATCGGCGTGGTGCCGCAGGACACGGTGCTGTTCAACGACACGATCCGCTATAACATCGCCTATGGCCGCGCGGATGCGAGTTTCGCCGAGATCGAGGCCGCGGCCCGGGCCGCCAGCATCCACGATTTCATCGCCTCGCTGCCCGATGGCTATGAAACAACGGTGGGCGAGCGGGGGTTGAAGCTCTCGGGGGGCGAAAAACAGCGGGTGGGCATCGCACGCACGCTTCTCAAGAACCCGCCGATCCTGCTGCTGGATGAGGCGACCTCGGCGCTCGATACCGAAACCGAGCGGGAAATTCAGGCCGAACTTCATGCGATGGGCGAAGGGCGCACGGTGCTGACCATCGCGCACCGCCTGTCAACGATCGTCGATGCCGATCAGATCATCGTGCTGGAAGCCGGCGAGATCGTCGAACGCGGCACCCATGACGAATTGCTGACCCGCGCCGGACGCTATGCCAGCCTTTGGGCACGCCAGGCCCGCGAGCAGGACGCCGCCTGACCCTGGCCCACGAAAAAACGCCCCCGCGATTGGCGAGGGCGTTTCCTGGTGAGATCCGGGGGAGGGAGGAGCCTCCGGTCTCTTTCGGGGACGAGGATCAGTCGTTGTCGCGGTCTTCTTCGGCGAGGCGTGCGAAGATCGAGGCGGCCACGTCATTGGCAACGCCTTTGGTCGAGACGCGGATGCTGTCGCCGGTGACGGAGAGGCCGCGGTTGTTGCTTTCGTCTTCCTCATAGAGGCCTGCATGCAGGTCGAGTGCGAGGTCGTTGGTGCCGCCGTCGACGCCGTCATAGATCTTGGCGTCGTTGGAGGTGAAGTCTTGCGCGAAGTGAGCTTCGACGTCGGTGACCTGGGCGAAGGCCGGTGCGGTCAGCGAGAGGGCAGCGGCGGCGGCGATGATGAGCGTTTTCATTGTGTAGTTCCTTCTTACGTTCTGGTTCGGCGGGCTGGTTTTGGGCCCGGTGGGGTTCAAGTTGTTCGGTGCAAGTCTGCGGTCCGATGAGTTTGATTTGGGGCATTGTTCGGCTCACTACAACGCACGGACGCGTGAGGA
>JABDPT010000056.1 GCA_013042605.1 Paracoccaceae bacterium | reverse complement strand
GTCGGGGGCACGGCTTTACGCGATGCCCGAACTGCGCCCCGTGCGTATCCGCGCCGGCGCCCTTGGCAATGACGACCCGCGCGGCGATCTGATCGTCTCGCCGCGTCACCGCGTGCTGGTGGCGGGGGCCGTGGCGCAGGCGCTGTTCAACACCGATGAGGTGCTGGTCGCCGCCGAAGACCTGATCAACGACCGCAGCATCATGCGCGACCATGCGCTGCGCGACGTGACCTATGTGCACCTGCTCTTGCCGCGCCATCACGTGGTCTGGGCCAACGGCGTGGAAACCGAAAGCTTCCACCCCGCCAGCACGAACCTCGATACCGTTCAGGCAGACCAACGCGCGCGGCTTGAGGCGATCGTGCCGGGGATCGACCGCGATCCGCATTCCTACGGTGCCCCCGCCCGCCGCGAACTGACCCGGTCCGAAGCGGCGATCCTGTGCCATGAAGCGCCGGTTGGTGCCTGACCGACGCCAGGTTTTGCTTGGGGCCGCCTGCGCCGGTCTTGTCCCGCAGCTTTCCGTTTCGCAGCAAAACCAGGGCTTTCCCCCGGTCCCCACATGGCGGCCGACCTTCCGACCTGACATCGATCAGATCGCCGAGCGGTTTCGGTTCTATTCGAACAACACGCTGGATTTCGTTATCTTCAGGAATTCGACCTGCTGCGTCGTTCCGCAAGGGCTTGTCGAGGATGATGCCATCACGGCCGCCGCCGATGTTTTGACATTGATCATCAGTTTCCACCCGGACATGAACCCGCGGCGGATGGATGACGGCCATATCCTGATTACCTACAACCACCCCGCCTATAACATCATCGCGCCGGAGTTTGCGTGGGCGCACCAGGACGAGATCGACGCCCGCCATCTGGACGGGCTGACCCCCGGTGAGGTTCTGGTCACGCCTCTGGGCCCAAACGTTTTCGACGAGGTCGGGAAGCTGGCCCTGCTTGGCCGATGCTACATGTTCTTGGATGCTCTGGGCCCTGAGGTTGCGATGATCGGGCGTGGGGGCGACTAGGTTCCGGACCGCGTCCCTCTGCTCGCTCAAACGCCCGTTGACACACCCGACCATACCGCTATAAGCGCCGCTTCATTGGTGTTGGTGGCCCCCGCAAGGGGATGCCTGTCAATCCCGGACCCGATCCGGGGCAAAGGACAACGCCCTTCATAGCCGCCCCCGGGCGGCGCATCAGAAGGAGATCAGCCGTGACCAAACGCACGTCTGCCAAGTACAAACTCGACCGCCGGATGGGCGAAAACATCTGGGGTCGTCCGAAATCCCCGGTCAACCGCCGCGAATACGGCCCCGGCCAGCACGGTCAGCGCCGCAAGGGCAAGCTGAGCGACTTCGGCATCCAGCTGCGTGCCAAGCAGAAGCTCAAGGGTTATTACGGCGACCTGACCGAAAAGCAGTTCCGCCGCATCTTCGCCGAGGCCGAGCGTGTGAAGGGCGACACCGGTGAAAACCTCGTCGGTCTTCTCGAGCGCCGCCTTGACGCCGTTGTCTATCGCGCGAAATTCGTGCCGACCATGTTCTCTGCGCGCCAGTTCGTGAACCACGGCCACGTGAAGGTGAACGGCAAGCGGGTGAACATCCCCAGCTACCGTGTGAAAGAGGGCGACGTCATCGAAGTGCGCGACAAGTCCAAGCAGCTGGCCATCGTGCTGGAAGCCGCCGGTCTGGCCGAGCGTGATGTGCCTGACTACATCGACGCCGATCATTCCAAGATGGTTGCCACCTTGACCCGCACGCCCAGCCTTGGCGACGTGCCGTACCCGGTGATGATGGAACCCAACCTCGTCGTGGAATTCTACGCCAAGAACTAAGTCGGCCCTGTCGGTCGCCTGCGAAAGCCGTCCCTTTTGGGGCGGCTTTCTTGCATTTTGCCCGCTGATTTCATGATACTGTCCCCGCGTTCCCGTATTTGCGGAACACAAGGACCGCTTTTGACAGATACTTTTCTAAGGAGAGTTTTCATGGCCGCGAAGGACGTTTCATTCGCCAGTTTCAACCTTCTCAACCTGCAACTTCCCGGTGACGCGATTTATGGCGACACCGATGGCTGGCCGCAGGATGTTTATGACCGCAAGATCGCGTGGTCAGGCGCGGTGATGCGCCGTCTCGCGGCCGATGTCATCGGCCTGCAAGAGCTTTGGGCCGCGGCCGCGCTTGACGCTGTGCTGGCCGACGCGGGGCTCGATCAGACCCACACGCCGCTTGTCCCGCCCAACCATACCGGGGGTCGGATCGTCTGTGCCGCCGTGGTGCGGTCGGACATGCTGCGCGGTACGCCGGACTGGATCACGAATTTCCCTGATGAGCTTGTGCTGAAAAGCGGCGGGGACGATCCGCAAACCTCGGATATCTCGGTGAACCTCAACACCTTCTCGCGCCCCGTATTGAACTTTCGCGTCCAGCCCCATGCCGACACGCCCGAGATCGAGGTCTTCGTCTGCCATTTCAAATCCCGCCGCCCGACGCAGATCTGGCGCGAACGCGGCTGGTATGACCGCGACGTCCACGGCGATCACATCACGGCGATGGGCTATGCGATTTCGACAATCCGGCGCACGGCCGAGGCCGCCGCACTTCGGGTGCTGGTCACGAAGAAGGCCAAGGGCACGAATACGCCCGTCGTCGTGATCGGGGATATGAACGATGGCAAAGCGTCCAATACGCTCAATATCCTGAGCGAACAGCCGGCCTATCTGTCGCCCCTGTCGCAGGGCGGCGGCGACAACGCGCTTTATACCGCGCAGACGTTGCAGGAATACCGGTCGGTGCGCGATGTCTACTACACGCATGTTTTCAAGAAACAGCGCGAGAGCCTTGACCACATCCTGTTCAGCGAAGAGTTCTATGACAATTCCAAGGACAGGCTGTGGGCGTTTGACGAAATGACGGTGGAAAACGACCATCTGAACTTCGATGATCACAAGGTGAGTGGGACAACCGATCACGGTGTCATTCGCGCGGCGTTCAAGTGGAAACCCGCCCCAGGGATGGCGTGACGCCGCACTCTCTGGTCAGCGCGGCGATAGACGGGTAAGACGGCGGGACGTTTCAAACCACGCGGGTTTTCGCCATGACCGACACGCCCCAGCCGCAGCCCGGCATCCTTGATATCGCTCTGTATCAGGGCGGGGCCAGCCATGCCGACGGGGTGGAGCGGGTCATCAAGCTAAGCTCGAACGAAAACCCGTTCGGCACGTCGGATGCGGCCAAGGCCGCGCTGATCGCGACGGCGTCCACGTTGCATCGTTATCCTTCCACGGATCACGCTGGGTTGCGAAACGCGATTGGCGAAGTGCACGGGCTTGATCCCGAAACGATCATCTGCGGCGTGGGGTCGGACGAGATCCTGTGTTTCCTGTGCCAGGCCTATGCCGGCGTCGGGGACGAGGTGATCTATACCGAGCACGGGTTCTCGATGTACCGCATCTATGCGCTGGGCGCGGGTGCCACGCCCGTGCAGGTGCCCGAGGCCGAGCGTGTGGTCGATGTCGCTGCGATCCTTACCGCGGTGACGCCGAAGACCCGGCTGGTCTTTCTGGCCAACCCGGCAAATCCCACCGGCACGATGATCGGGCAAGAGGCGCTGGTGCGGCTGGCCGATGGTTTGCCGGGTCATGTCATTCTGGTGCTCGACGGGGCCTATGCCGAGTTTCCCGAAAACTATGACGGCGGCGCGTCCCTGATTGCCACGCGCGGCAATGTCGTGATGACGCGCACCTTTTCCAAGCTTTACGGGCTTGGCGGGTTGCGCGTGGGCTGGGGCCACGGGCCCAAGGCGATCATCGATGTTCTGAACCGCATGCGCGGGCCGTTCAACCTGTCATCGGTACAGCTTGCCACGGCTGAGGCCGCGCTACGTGACCGCGCCTTTGCCGAACGCTGTCTGGCCGAAAACACGCGCCTGCGGCGGTGGTTGATCGATGCGCTGGGCCGGGTCGGCGTGCCCTGCGACGAGAGCCACGCGAATTTCGTGCTGGCGCGCTTTGCCTCGCCCGACGAGGCCGACGCGACCGAAGCACGGCTGCGGGCCGATGGCATCCTTGTGCGCAAGGTGGCAGGTTATAACCTGCCGCAGTGTTTGCGCATCACGGTGGGCGACGAGGCATCGTGCCGCCGTGTCGTGTCGTTGATCGGTGCGTTTCGCGAGGCGGCGGCATGAGCGTGATCTATGACCGCGTGGCCTTGATCGGGCTGGGCCTGATCGCGTCGTCGCTGGCCCACGCGATGCGCCGTGGCGGCCTTGCGGGCGAGATCGTGGGCACGGCCCGGTCGGCCGAAACCCGGGCGATTGCAACCGAGATCGGCTTTTGCGACCGGGTGGTCGATACGGCGGCCGAAGCGGTGAACGGCGCGGACCTTGTGGTCATCGCCACGCCCATCGGCGTCATGCATCAGGTTGCGGCGGAAATCGGGCCGCATCTGGCGCCGGGGGCGACCGTCACCGATGTCGGATCGGTCAAGCGCGCGGTCATCGCCGCGGTCGAGCCGCATTTGCCCAAGGGCGTGCATTTCATCCCCGGTCACCCGCTGGCCGGCACCGAGCATTCCGGCCCCCGGTCGGGCTTTGCCGAGCTGTTCGAAGGCCGCTGGTGCATCCTGGTCCCTGGCGAAGACACCGACCCCGACGCGCTGGCCCGCCTGCGCGCGCTGTGGGAGGCGATGGGGTCGAATGTCGATGTAATGGACCCCGACCACCACGATCTTGTGGTCGCGGTGACCAGTCACGCACCGCACCTGATCGCCTATACGATGGTGGGGGTGGCCGATGACCTGCGCCGCGTGACCGACAGCGAAGTGATCAAGTATTCGGCGGGCGGGTTTCGCGACTTTACCCGCATCGCCGCGAGCGATCCGACGATGTGGCGGGACGTGTTTCTGACCAATAAGGACGCGACGCTGGAAATCCTCGGCCGGTTCACCGAAGAGCTTTTCGCCCTGCAACGTGCCATCCGCACCGGCGATGGCGATCATCTGCATCACTATTTCACCCGCACCCGCGCCATTCGCCGGGGCATCGTGGAAGCCGGGCAGGATACCGATGCGCCCGACTTTGGCCGCGTGGGGCGCAAGACATGACGCGTCTGGCGGCGATTGCCCTGTTGATGATGCTTGCGGCTTGCGGGTCCGGCGGCGAGCGCGACGACGAAGATCGCGGCGGGCTTTGCGGCGTGTCGGGTCTTGTGGGCCAGCGGGTGCCGGACGTGGAAAGTTCGAACCGGTCCTGCGGGATCGACAACCCGGTGCAGGTCACCCGCGTGGGCGGTATCCACCTGAGCCAACCCGCGCTGATGACCTGCGAAACCGCGCGCGCGCTCAACCGCTGGGTCGAAGGGGGCGCGAAGCCTGCCGTCGGGCGGCGTGGCGGCGGGATCGAGGAATTTCAGGTGGCGGCGCATTACGCCTGCCGCACACGCAACAGCCGGCGCGGGGCGCGGATCTCTGAACATGCGCGCGGGCAGGCGATTGATATTTCGGCCCTGCGCCTGCGCGATGGTACGCGGATCACCGTTCTGGACGACTGGAACGGGTCACGCCAGGACAGCCGCTTGCTGCGACGGTTGCACCGTGCGGCTTGCGGGCCGTTCGGCACTGTACTGGGCCCCCAGTCCGACCGTTTTCACCGCGACCACTTTCATTTCGACATCGCCCGCTATCGCAGCGGCCCCTATTGCCGCTAGCGTTCTAACGGATCACCAGCCGTGGTGCCGGGCCAAGCGGGATCGGACCAAAGCTGACGAACCCGTTCTGAAATGACAGCGGCGCGTCGATTGTATCATCGCGCCCGGACAGGCCCGCCAACCCGGTCAGCACGTTTTCGATGGTCGGCACGAACGGCTCTGGTACCACACCCGCGTTGCGCGCAACCTGCAACATCTCGCGCCAGTTGGTCGCGCGCACGGTGATCCGGCCCGTTGGGCGGCCCTGCGCGTCGACATCCAGCGTTCCCGCCGCCTCAAGCCGCGCGGGGCCCCAAACGGCCGTAAGGCCGGAAAGGTCGAGCGCCGTCACCTGCGGGCGGCGGTCTTCGATCGCGCGCCGGTCCCACGGTCGGTCGAATGTCGCTGTCGCCCGCACGCGCAGGGTCTCGATCTCGGGCGGCAAAAGCCCGGTTGGATCAAGCCGGTCCAGAACGGGCTGCGCCGGGCGCAGGTTTTGCGATTGGAAGGTGGTTTGATAGGTCAGCGGGTCGTCACCCGCCCGCTGAACCACCGCTTCACCCCCATCAAGGGTCGCCGTCCACCCCGCGCTTGACGCCAGCGCAAGCGCACCAAGCGCCACATCCGCGCGCCGCAGCCCCAGCGACGGGCCGGGATCGACCGATAAAAGTGCGTCGAACCGCCGGGACGAAACCTCGATCCGTTCACGCGGCGTGGCGATGCGAAACTCGGGCGGAAGCACGGCGCGAATGGCCGTGGGCGACAGGCTTTGCGAGGTAAAGATCAGATTTGGCAGCGACAGCGCCAACCCGGTGGCCGGGTCGGCAAGCTCCAGCGCTGTGGCCCGCGTGTCGAACCGCACCGGAAAGCCGTTGGTTTCGATCTGTGCGGCTTCGGCGACCCATCCTTCGGCGCGCCGTTCGGCCAGCCAGGCGTTCAGCCCGCGGGTCTGAACCTGCGCCCAGGCGAACCATGCGCCCACCGCAACCGCCGCAAGAACCAGCACCAAGAGCAAGAGTTTTCGCATCACGCCCCTTTCGCGCCCTGCCTGAGTGTTGTTTACAGACGGCTGCACAGGAGAACCAGCCATGGCCACGCGCCCGCTGTGGATTTTCGGCTATGGGTCGCTGATGTGGCACCCGGGCTTTGACTTTGCCGAGCGCCGGCGGGCCCGGCTTGCGGGCTATGCGCGCAGTTTCTGCATGCGCTCGATCCATCATCGCGGCACGGTCGAGGACCCTGGGCTTGTCCTGGCCCTGGACGCCCATGAAGGGTCGGCTTGCGAAGGCGTGGCCTTCCGGGTCGAAGACGACAAGGCCGAGGCGGTCATGACCTATCTGCGCGAACGCGAGCTGATTTCGTCGGCCTATCTGGAAGCCACGGTCGAGATTGCGCTTGACGACGGGCGCACAGTGGAGGCCGTGACGTATGTCGTCGACACCGATCACGTGCAGTATTGCGGCGGGCTCGATCTTGAGACCCAGGCGCATATCATCGCCCATGCCGTGGGCGGGCGTGGGCCGAACACCGAATACCTCTACAACACGACCGATCACCTGCACGAGCTGGACATCGCGGACGAAGAACTTAGCTGGCTGTCCCGCCGTGTGCGCGCCATCGCCGAAGGTGGTGCATGAATTGCGTGTTGGCATAAGGGATTACAACGCTTAACGTGCGTTCAAAGAATAACAGCGTCAGGACATGTCCGTGATGGACCGACTGGATCGCGAGGCCGAGCCGGAATTCACACAACCCGTGCGTCAGATCGTTCTGATGCTTTTGGTGCTGCTTCTGGTCGGGGCCGGGGCCTATATCGCCTATCCGCGTGTGGCGCCGGTTTTCCTTGCCAACCCCTATCTCAACGGCTTCATCGGCTTTGTCTTCGTCATCGGGGTCTTTGCCTGTTTCTGGCAGGTGTTCCAGTTGATCAGTTCGGTCAGCTGGATCGAAGGGTTTGCGCAGGACAGGCCGGGGCATCAGTTTACCCGCGCGCCGCGATTGCTGGCCTCGCTGGCGACGCTGTTGCGCAAGCGGGGCGCCCGGATGGAGATCGGGTCTTCGTCGTCTCGGTCGATCCTCGATTCCGTTGCCACGCGTATCGACGAGGCGCGCGATATCACGCGTTATATCGTCAACCTCCTGATTTTCCTTGGCCTTTTGGGCACGTTTTATGGTCTGGCCACCACGGTTCCCGCCGTGGTCGATACCATTCGAAGCCTCGCCCCCTCCGATAGCGAAGGCGGGATCGAGGTGTTTTCGCGCCTGATGACCGGGCTTGAGGCGCAGCTGGGCGGCATGGGCGTGGCCTTTGCATCATCTCTGCTTGGTCTGGCCGGGTCGTTGGTGGTTGGCTTGCTCGAGCTTTTTGCGGGCCACGGTCAGAACCGGTTCTACCGCGAGTTGGAAGACTGGCTATCCACGATCACCCGCGTCGGATTTGCGACCGGTGACACCGATGGCGATATCCTGTCGGATGCGTCGGCCACCTCTGCGGTGCTTGACCATATGGCCGAACAGATGGACGGGCTGAAGACGCTTTACGAAAGCTCGGATGCCAGCCGCGCGGCGGTGGATGACCGGCTGGCGCATCTTGCGGCCTCTATCGAAACCTTGGCCGTGGGCGCGCAGGGCAGCAGTTCCGAGGCGCTGGACAAGATCGCGGCGGGACAGGAACGCCTGTTGATGGCGATCGAGGCGCAGGGGGGCCGTGGCGCGGTCACCGAAGGCGGCGAACCCGATGCCGAGGCGCGGATGCGCCTGCGGTCGATGGATGTGCAATTGCTGCGCATTCTGGAAGAGCTTTCGTCGGGGCGGCAGGAAATGCTGGCCGATCTGCGCACCGATATTCACCAACTGACCCGCGCGGTCGAAGCGCTGGGTCGCGGCGGGCCGGACCGATAGGATGGCGCTGACCCGCCGATCCGTGCAGCGCATGTCAGGCTCGATCTGGCCGGGCTTCGTCGATGCGATGACGGCGCTTTTGCTGGTCCTGATGTTCGTGCTGACGATTTTCATGATCCTGCAATACGTGCTGCAGGAAACGATCACCGGGCAGGAAAGCGAGCTTGATGAACTGGCGGTCGAGGTTACGAACCTGGCCCGCGCGCTTGGTCTGGAGCAGCAGCGGGCGGCAAGCCTTGAAGACGAAACGCTGCAACTGAACGCCGATCTGGATGCCGCGCGCACGCAGGCCGAAGCGCAGGTCGCATTGATCGCCACGCTCACCGGCCAGATCGAGGCGCAGGAAGTGCAACTTGCCGACAACGCATCGCGCTTGACGGCGTTCGAGGCGCAGGTTGCGGGGCTTCTGGCCGAGCGGGACACGGCGCTGGCCGAGGTTACTGCGCTGGAAGAGACGCAAGACCGGCTGATATCCGAGCAGGAGGCGCTGCAAATCGCGCTGGCGCAGGCCCGCACCGAAATAGACGCCCAGACCGAGGCCGCGCGGTTGGCGGCGGCGCGGCGCGAGGCACTTGAGGCGCTGACGGCCGAGTTGCAGGCCGAGGCGGCGGCCACGCAAGAGCAATTGTCCGAGGCCGAGGCCGCACGTCTGGCCGATGCGGCGGCGGCAGAGGCGCTTCGCGAACGGCTGGCCAATGCGGATGCGGAGCTGACGGCGATGACGCTGGCGCTGGAAGAACAACGCCGGCGCGCAGAAGAAACCCTGACCCTCTTGGCCGCGGCACAGGCCGCGAAGCAAGAGGCCGAGGCGGCTGCGGCCCGTGAAATCACCGAAGCCGAAGAGCGTGCCGCCTTGCTGGCCATCGCCAATTCGGCGCTTGAACAGGAAGAGGCGAAATCCGCCGAGAGCCTGCGCCGCGTGGCGGTTCTGAACGAACAAATCGCGGCGCTGCGAACCCAGCTTGGGTCGCTTCAGGCCCTGCTCGACGATGCGAGCGAGCGAGATGAAGTCGCGCAGGTTCAGCTTCAGGCGCTTGGGTCACAGCTGAATACCGCACTGGCGCGGGTGGCGGCCGAAGAGCGGCGCCGCGCCGCACTGGAAGAGGCCGAGCGGCGGCGGCTGGAGCTTGAGGCGCAGGATCTTGAACGCTACCGGTCCGAGTTTTTCGGCCAGTTGCGCGACGTATTGGGCAACGTGCAGGGTGTCGAGATCGTCGGCGACCGCTTTGTCTTCTCGTCCGAGGTTCTGTTTGAAAGCGCGTCTGCCGACCTCGCGCTGGCCGGGCAGTTCCAGATCACCAGCGTGGCCGAGATCTTGCTGAGCGTGGCCGATGAGATCCCGGACGAGTTGGACTGGATCTTGCGGGTAGACGGCCATACCGACAACGTGCCGCTGCAACCCGGCGCGGAGTTTGCCGATAACTGGGAGTTGAGCCAGGCGCGGGCGCTGTCGGTGGTGCGGTACATGACCGAGTCACTGGGCTTCCCGCCGGAACGGCTTGCCGCCGCGGGGTTCGGGGAATATCGGCCGGTCAACACCGCCGACACGGCACAGGCGCGCGCGCAGAACCGGCGGATCGAGTTGAAACTGACCGAGCGGTGATGGGCCGATTGCCCATGGGCAATTTCGGTTAACAACCTGATTTCGAAGAGAACCGGCACGTGGAAAGGCCGATGCTTTCGGCGTGGCCCGCAAAAGGAAACCCCCGCCGAAGCGGGGGTTTCTTGATCTTAGTCCGCGGTAAGCAGGGGCGGCTTTTTCGATGAAAGCTGCCGCGCCTCGGGCGGGTCGATGCGAAGATCGATCTCGCCGTTCTTGACGCCGACCTTCACGACACCACCCTTGGCCAGCTTGCCGAACAAAAGCTCTTCGGCGAGCGGCTTTTTGATGTGCTCCTGGATCACGCGGCCCAGCGGGCGCGCACCCATCTTGTCATCATAGCCCTTTTCGCCCAGCCATTCGGCGGCGGGCTTGGTCAGTTCGATGGTCACGTTGCGGTCCAGAAGCTGGGCCTCAAGCTGGAGTACGAACTTTTCGACGACCTGCAGGATCGTGTCCTTGCCAAGCGGGGCAAAGCCGATCACTGCGTCCAGGCGGTTGCGGAATTCCGGCGTGAACGTGCGTTCGATCGCGGCCATATCTTCCCCTTCGCGGCGGTCGCGGCCAAAGCCGATGGCTTCCTTGGCCTGTTCGGCGGCGCCAGCGTTCGAGGTCATGATCAGGATCACATTGCGGAAATCGACGGACCGGCCGTTATGGTCGGTCAGCGTGCCGTGGTCCATCACCTGAAGCAGGATGTTGAACACGTCTGGATGTGCTTTTTCGATCTCGTCCAGCAAGAGCACGCAGTGCGGGTGCTGGTCGATGCCGTCGGTCAGAAGACCGCCCTGGTCGAACCCGACATAGCCCGGGGGCGCGCCGATCAGGCGCGAGACCGCGTGCTTTTCCATGTATTCCGACATGTCGAAGCGGATAAGCTCTACTCCCAGCGTATCGGCAAGCTGTTTCGCAACTTCGGTTTTGCCCACGCCCGTCGGACCGGCGAAAAGATAGTTGCCGATGGGCTTTTCCGGTTCGCGCAGGCCCGCGCGGGCCAGCTTGATCGCCGAAGACAGCGCCTCGATCGCCGGGTCCTGACCGAAGACGACGCGCTTGAGCGTTTTCTCAAGATCCTTGAGCACCTCGGCGTCGTCCTTGCTGACATTCTTGGGCGGAATGCGGGCGATCTTGGCCACGACAGCCTCGATCTCCTTGGTGCCGATGGTTTTGCGGCGCTTGGAATCCGGCACAAGATGCTGTGCGGCCCCAGCTTCGTCGATGACGTCGATGGCCTTGTCGGGCAGCTTGCGGTCATTGATATAGCGCGCCGAAAGCTCCACCGCCGTCTTGATCGCGTCGGCGGTATATTTGATGTCGTGATGCGTTTCGAAATAGGGTTTGAGACCCTTCAGGATCTTCACGCTGTCTTCGACCGTCGGCTCGTTCACGTCGATCTTCTGGAACCGCCGCGACAGGGCGCGGTCCTTTTCGAAGTGCTGGCGGAATTCCTTGTACGTGGTCGAGCCCATGCACCGAAGCTTGCCGCCCTGAAGCGCGGGCTTGAGCAGGTTCGACGCGTCCATCGCCCCGCCGCTGGTCGCGCCAGCGCCGATCACAGTGTGAATTTCGTCGATGAAAAGCACCGCATCGGGGTGTTCCTCAAGCTCGGACACGACGGCCTTCAGCCGCTCTTCAAAATCGCCGCGATACCGGGTGCCGGCCAGAAGCGCGCCCATATCAAGCGAATAGATCGTGGCATTCGACAGAACCTCGGGTGTTTCGCCGCCGACGATCTTGCGTGCGAGACCTTCGGCAATGGCGGTTTTACCCACACCGGGGTCACCCACCAGAAGCGGGTTGTTCTTGCGGCGGCGGCACAGCACCTGAACGCAGCGCTCGACCTCGTGGTCGCGGCCGATCAGCGGGTCGACGTCGCCCTTGCGCGCCTTGGCGTTGAGATCGACGCAGTATTTGGCAAGGGCGGATTCCTTGCCCTCATCCTCGCCCGATGTCGACGTTTCTTCCTCGAAATCGGTGGCGCCGGATACGGGGCGTGTTTCGCCGAAGCTGGGGTTCTTGGCCACGCCATGCGCGATGAAGTTCACCGCGTCATAACGGGTCATGTCCTGTTCCTGCAGGAAATACGCCGCGTTGGATTCGCGTTCCGCGAAGATCGCGACCAGCACGTTGGCGCCGGTCACTTCCGTTCGGCCCGACGATTGCACGTGGATGGCCGCTCGCTGAATAACCCGCTGGAACGCCGCCGTCGGCACCGCTTCGGACCCTTCGACATCTGTCACCAGCGTCGAAAGATCGTCTTCGATGAATTCGAGCAGGGTCTTCTTCAACGCCTCAAGATCGACCGAACAGGCCTGCATCACCTTTGCGGCGTCAGGTTCGTCGATCAGCGCCAGAAGCAGATGTTCCAGAGTTGCAAGCTCATGGCGTCGGGCATTGGCCAGTGCCAGTGCCGAGTGGATGGCTTGCTCGAGTGTATTCGAAAATGAAGGCACGTTCCGTGCTCCTCTACTTGGGCCGGGAGGGGAAGAGCCCGCCAGACCATGGCCTCTTACAGTTAAAGTTCGGTGATATTTCCGAACCTTCAAGAGTTTTCTGCTCAAATCCGGTCACAATTCCTGCGGTGACCGAAAAGCCTCAGCGATTTGACGCAATATTCGGCGGCTTCAGAATGCGTCTTTCCGGCGCCTTATCTCGCCAAAGGCGGCGGCGTCTGATGCCTCTTGCATACCTATGGCCGTTTTGACCTGCGGCAAGCGTGCGCGCAGAAACGGGTTGGTGTCCAGTTCCAATTGCAGGGTTGACGGCACGGTGGGCGTGCCGGCGGCACGAGCCGTTTCGATGTCGCCGATGCGAGAGATAAGGGCTGGATTGTCGGGTTCAATGGTTGCCGCGAATTTCGCGTTGGCGGCGGTGTATTCATGGCCCGAACAAATCAGCGTTTCGGGGGGCAGCGCGGCAAGTTTCGACAGCGACGCCCACATCATTTCCGCCGTGCCTTCGAACAGCCGCCCACAGCCGCAGGCCATCAGGCTGTCGGCGGTAAAGGCCGCCTGCGCATCCGGCACGTAAAAGGCGAGGTGCCCGACCGTGTGGCCCGAGACATCCATCACCTCGATCTTGTGACCCGAAAAGTCGATGGTATCGCCCTCTTCGACCGCACTGTCGAGCGGGGGCAGGCGGTGCGCATCGGCCTTGGCGCCGATGACGATGCAATTGTCGCGGGCGCGAAAGGTCTCGACCGCCTCGACATGATCGTCGTGGTGATGCGTGATCAGCAAGACCGAAATCGCCCAGCCGCGCGCCTCAAGCTCGGCCAGGATCGGCCCGGCCTCTGGGGCGTCGATCAACACGGTGTTGCCGCTGTCACTGTCATGAAGCAGGAACGCATAGTTGTCAGAGCGGCAGGGGATCGTGACAACTTCAAGAGGCATGGCGTTTCCTTTGTACTCGGGTATGGTTGTCCCCAAGTCTTGCCGAACACGGGCCCGCCTGCAATGCATCTCGACGTGCTCGACCTGAGAAGTTTCTATTACCGAACCAGCCTGGGCCGGGCCGCACAACGTGCGATACGGGATCAGTTGCGCGGGCTTTGGCCCGATGTGACCGGAAAGACGGTGGCGGGGTTTGGCTTTGCCGTCCCGCTTTTGCGCCCCTATCTGGGCGAAGCTGAGCGTACGATCGCGCTCATGCCCGGCCAGCAGGGGGTGATGCCCTGGCCGTCGGGCGCGCCCAATCTGTCGGTGCTGTGCCACGAAACGCTTTGGCCGCTGGAAACCGGCACGGTGGATCGCCTTGTCCTCATGCACGGTCTGGAAACCAGCGAGAACCCGTTCGAGGTACTTGAAGAATGCTACCGCGTTCTGGCCCCGCAAGGCCGCGCGGTGTTCATCGTCCCGAACCGGGGAGGGCTTTGGGCGCGGCGCGACGCGACCCCCTTTGGCTTCGGGCGGCCCTATACCCGGGTTCAGCTTGAGGCCCAGTTGAAAAGCCATGACTTCGTGCCCGAACGCCACCTTGCCGCGCTGTTCCAGCCGCCGTCGGCCAAACGCTTCTGGATG
This sequence comes from Paracoccaceae bacterium, assembly GCA_013042605.1. Classification (GTDB taxonomy): domain Bacteria; phylum Pseudomonadota; class Alphaproteobacteria; order Rhodobacterales; family Rhodobacteraceae; genus JABDPT01. The sequence goes on along the minus strand of JABDPT010000056.1, from coordinate 2,642 downwards.
AAGACCGGCGGTTTCTGGGAAAAGATGGGCCGCAAGCTGTCAAACAGCGTCGCGGGGGGCGTTTTGATGGTCGAAGTCGTCAAGCAGGTGCCTGCACCACCACGCCGCGGCTTGCCCGAGGCGGTCCGCAAGCCGCTCAGGGTGCTGGACGGCATCACGCAACCGGCGCCGAAACCCGTCTGAGTGCGGGGAATCGTGCGCAGGCGTCAAAAAGCGGGCCCTGTTTTGCGCTAACATTACGCGCAATCGGTCGCAGTTTTGGTAAGTAACTGATTTACATTTATTTTCCATTCTGCCCGCAACAAGGCTAGGCGGTTGCGGGGCTGGGAAGCGTCTGCTACATCCACGCTGATTTTACGCCCGTTCTGCTTGCGGGTGCGAACCACGCCCGGGCGCTGCCGACTGCGGACACGCTAAAAGGGCGAAGAATATCGGAAGGGTGGACGTGTCCGAACCAGCTTCGATCTCAACCGGCATTGCCGCGCGCTATGCCACGGCCATTTTCGAACTTGCCCGCGAAGCCAAAGCGCTGGCGTCCCTCGAAGCCGACATTGACACACTTGGCACGGCACTGAACGAAAGCGACGATTTCCGCGCGCTCATCCGTTCGCCGATCTACAGCCGCGAGGAACAGGCTGGTGCGGTTGCTGCCGTGGCGGCGAAGATGGGGCTCAGCGACATGGTGGCCAACAGCCTCGCGCTCATGGCCTCGAAGCGCCGTCTGTTCGTTCTGCCGCAACTTCTTGCCGAACTGTCGCGCCTCGTGGCCGACGAAAAGGGCGAGATGACAGCGGAAGTGACGGCGGCCAAGGCGCTGTCCTCCGAACAGCAGGAAAAGCTTGCCGAAACGCTCAAGGCGCGCGTGGGCAAAGATGTGAAACTGAAAATGGCCATCGATGAAAGTCTCATCGGTGGCCTTGTCGTGAAAATTGGCTCGCGGATGATCGACACGTCGATCAGGTCCAAGCTTGCCGCACTCCAGAACACTATGAAAGAGGTCGGATAATGGGAATCCAAGCAGCCGAAATTTCTGCGATCCTCAAGGAGCAGATCAAGAACTTCGGGCAAGAGGCCGAAGTCGCCGAAGTAGGCCGCGTTCTGTCGGTCGGCGACGGTATTGCGCGGGTCTACGGACTCGACAATGTGCAGGCCGGTGAAATGGTCGAATTCCCGGGCGGTATTCAGGGCATGGCCCTGAACCTCGAAAGCGACAATGTCGGCGTCGTGATCTTCGGGTCCGACCGCGACATCAAGGAAGGCGACACCGTCAAGCGCACCAACTCGATCGTGGACGTGCCCGCCGGTGACGCCCTGCTGGGACGCGTTGTCGACGGTCTGGGCAACCCGCTTGACGGCAAGGGTCCGATCAAGGCGGCCGAGCGTCGCGTAGCCGACGTGAAGGCGCCGGGCATCATCCCGCGCAAATCGGTGCACGAACCGATGGCGACCGGCCTGAAATCGGTCGACGCGATGATCCCGATTGGCCGTGGCCAGCGTGAACTTATCATCGGCGACCGTCAGACCGGCAAAACCGCCGTGGCGCTCGACACGATCCTGAACCAGAAATCCTATAACGACGCCGCGGGCGATGACGAAAGCAAGAAGCTTTACTGCGTCTACGTCGCCATCGGGCAAAAGCGGTCGACCGTGGCCCAGCTTGTGAAAAAGCTCGAGGAAAGCGGCGCCATCGAATACACGATCGTCGTGGCCGCCACCGCGTCCGACCCGGCGCCGATGCAGTTCCTTGCGCCCTATGCCGCGACCGCCATGTCCGAGTTCTTCCGCGACAATGGCCGTCACGCGCTGATCATCTATGATGACCTGTCGAAACAGGCCGTGTCCTATCGCCAGATGTCGCTTCTTCTGCGCCGTCCGCCGGGGCGTGAAGCCTATCCGGGCGATGTTTTCTATCTTCACTCCCGCCTGCTGGAGCGTTCGGCCAAGCTGAACGAGGACAACGGCGCAGGGTCGCTGACCGCATTGCCGATCATCGAAACGCAGGGCGGCGACGTGTCGGCCTTTATTCCGACCAACGTGATCTCGATCACCGATGGCCAGATCTTCCTTGAAACCGAGCTCTTCTATCAGGGCATCCGCCCGGCGGTGAACACCGGTCTTTCGGTGTCGCGCGTGGGCTCTTCGGCCCAGACCAACGCGATGAAGTCGGTCGCCGGCCCGGTGAAACTGTCGCTCGCCCAGTATCGCGAGATGGCGGCCTTCGCCCAGTTCGGTTCCGACCTCGACGCCGCGACCCAGCAGTTGCTGAACCGCGGTGCGCGTCTGACCGAGCTGATGAAGCAGCCGCAATACTCGCCGCTGACCAACGCCGAGATCGTCTGCGTGATCTTCGCGGGCACCCAAGGCTATCTCGACGAGATCGCCGTCAAGGAGGTGGGCCGCTTCGAGCAGGGTCTGCTCAAGCACCTGCGCACCAATGAGCGCGAGCTGCTGGACTGGATCACCAACGAGGACCCGAAGATCAAGGGTGATGCGGAAGCCCGCATCCGCAAGGCGATCGACGCCTTCGCCAAGGACTTCGCCTGAAACCAGCCACGGACTTAGGGAGGCTGGCCGATGCCTAGTCTGAAGGACCTCAAGAACCGGATCGCGTCGGTCAAATCGACCCGCAAGATCACCAAGGC
>JABDPT010000053.1 GCA_013042605.1 Paracoccaceae bacterium | reverse complement strand
TGGGAAGACCTCAAGAACCTCGAACTTCTGATCGGCGACAACGGCTTTCAGTCCTATTACCAGTGGATGATCAAGGCGCATGGCTTCACCGCCGAACAGCGCCAGCCCTATACCTTCAACCCCGCGCCTTTCCTTGCGAACAAGCGCGTGGGCATGCAGGGGTACCTGTCGTCCGAACCGTATCTCGTGACCAAGGAGGGCGGCTTTGAACCCAACGTGTTCCTGATCGCCGATGCGGGCTATTCGTCCTATGCCACCACGATCGAGACCATGGCCGACACCATCGAAAGCGACCCCGAGAAGGTGCAGTGCTTCGTCGATGCGTCGATCAAGGGCTGGTACAACTATCTCTACGGTGACCCGTCGGCGGCCAACGAGTTGATCAAAACCGCCAACCCTGAAATGACCGATGACAAGATCGCCTATGCCATCGACAAGTTGAAAGCATGGGGTATCGTCGACTCGGGTGATGCCGAAACCATGGGCATCGGCGTGATCACCGATGAAACCGTGAAAGAGTTCTATGACCTGATGGTCGAAACGGGCGTCGTGACCGGCGGGCTGGACTACAAAACGTCCTATACCACGCAATTCGTGGGCAAGGGCGTTGGAATGGACCTCAAGTAACCCTGACCTGATCCGGCCGGGCTGCCGCAGCGGTGGCCCGGCCGATACCGGAGACGTCATTCATGGCCCCTACCCCCCCGCCCGTGGGATCGCGCCCCCGGCTTCTTGACATGACCCATGTCGAAAAGGTGTTCGGCGGCGATGTCGTTGCCCTGCGCGACATGAACCTTGCGGTGAATGAAGGCGACTTCATCTCGCTTCTGGGTCCCTCGGGCTGTGGCAAGTCGACAGCACTTCGCCTGATCTCCGACCTGATCCACCCGACCTCGGGCTCGATCCGCTGGGTCGGCGGGCAGCACGGGTCCGACGATCTGGGCGTGGTGTTTCAGGAACCCACGCTGATGCCCTGGGCCACGGTGGCCCAGAATGTCTGGCTGCCCTTCCGGCTCAAGGGCAAAACCTATGCCTCGGTGAAGGACGAAATCCTCGAAGCGCTGAAACTCGTGGGGCTTGAGAAGTTTCAGAACGCCTATCCGCGCGAGCTTTCCGGCGGTATGAAGATGCGCGTCTCCATCGCCCGCGCCATGGTCACCAAGCCGCGCCTGATCCTGATGGACGAACCCTTTGCGGCGCTTGACGAAATCACCCGCTTCAAACTCAACAACGACCTTCTGGAGCTTAAGGCCAAGATCGGCTGCACGGTCATTTTCGTCACCCACTCGGTCTTCGAAAGCGTCTTCTTGAGCGACCGCATCGTGGTCATGGCCGCGCGCCCCGGCCGCGTGATCCGCGAACTTACCGTCGACGCCCCCTATCCGCGCCACGAAGACTTTCGGACATCCGCCGAATACGCCGCATTTTGCCGCGAAACCTCGGACGCGCTGCACATCGCGATTGGAGAAGCCGCATGACCATCGCCGACCCCGCCACCAATGTGCCGCCGATCCGCGATGAAGAGGAACTGGCCCGCGCCCGCACCGCCCACATTCACCGCGTCGCGAAATGGACGCTGCCGTCGCTGGTGATGGTGCTGACGATCCTCGCCTGGCACCTTTACGTCACCATCGCCGAAGTGCCGCATTACATCCTGCCCGGCCCGGTTCTGGTCGCGCAGAAGATGGTCGAAGACTGGGCGCTGCTCTGGCCCGCGATGATCGTGACCTCGCGGCTCACCCTGCTGGCGCTGGCCATGGCCGTGGTCGGTGGCGTCGCCCTTGCCGTGGCCTTCACCCAGTCGAAATGGGCCGAAATGTCGTTCTTTCCCTACGCCGTCATCCTTCAGGTGACGCCGGTCATCGCCGTCGCCCCACTCTTGCAGGTCTATGTCGAAAGCGCCTTTGTCGCCGCCCTGCTCTGTGCCTGGATCGTCGCGTTCTTCCCGATCCTGTCGAACACGACCATCGGCCTGAAATCCGCCGACCATAACCTGAGCGACCTGTTCACCATCTACGGCGCGACCCGCTGGCAACGCCTGCGCTATCTCGCGGCCCCCTCCGCCCTGCCCTTCTTTCTCGGCGGTCTGAAAATCGCCGGTGGCCTGGCACTAATCGGCGCCGTGGTGGCCGAGTTCGTCATCGGCCGCGCAGGCACAGGCCTTGGCCTTGCCTCGACTTTGCTTGAGGCGTCCTATCGCTTCAACTTCGGCCGCCTTTACGCGGCCCTCATCCTGATCTCGCTCATGGGCGTTTTGATCTTCGCGGTGATGAGCCTCATCAGCCACCTTTCCTTACGCAAGTGGCACGAAAGCGCGATAAAGCGGGAATGACGATGGGCTTCAAAACACTTCCCGACGGTCCGATCACGCTGACCAATGTCACGGTGCCGGCCTGTCTTCTGGGCGAGGCGGGGGACCTTGCGCGCATCGATCTTTCCATCGCCGAGGGTCGCATCTCTTATGACCGCTTTGCCGAGGTGCCGATGGGCGGGGCCATGCTTTTCCCTGCCTTCACCGACATGCACACCCATCTCGACAAGGGCCATATCTGGGGCCGCGCGCCGAACCCGGATGGTACTTTCATGGGTGCGTTGACCACGGTCGGTGAGGATCGCAGTGCGAACTGGTCGGCCGAAGACGTGCGCACCCGCATGACGTTCTCGCTGCGCGCGGCCTTCGCCCATGGCACCCGCGCCATCCGCACCCATCTTGACAGCATTCCGCCGCAAGACGGCATATCCTGGGGCGTTTTTCGCGAGTTGCGCGACGCGTGGGCCGGACGTATCGACCTGCAAGCCGCAAGCCTCATTGGCTGCGACAGCTTCGACGATCTCTCTGAATATGCGGCCACCGCCGATATCGTCGCGTCGTCGGGTGGCGTGCTGGGCATGGTCACCTATCCGGTGGCGGACCTCAAAGACCGGCTGCTCACCTTCTTCGACATGGCCGCCACCCGGGGGCTGTCGGCCGATTTTCACGTCGACGAAACGATGGACGCGAGCGCGGAAACCCTGCGCATGATCGCCGAAACCGTGCTTGAAACCGGCTATGACGCGCCGGTCGTCGTGGGCCATTGCTGTTCGCTCTCGACCCAGGACGAGGCGCGGGCGATGGACACGCTCGACCTTGTGGCCAAGGCCGGGCTGCACGTGGTCAGCCTGCCGATGTGCAACCTTTATCTTCAAGACCGCCACGCCCACCGCACCCCACGCGGGCGCGGCATCACCCTCGTGCACGAAATGAAGGCGCGCGGCATCCCCGTCAGCTTCGCCTCCGACAACACCCGCGATCCGTTCTATGCCTATGGCGACATGGACATGATCGAGGTGATGCGCCAGGCCACCCGCATCGGGCATCTCGACCATTCCGACAGCGACTGGTCGCACGCCTTCCTGACCAACCCCGCCGCCACCTGCGGCTTTGACGCACCCAGCCTTGCGCCGGGCGCGCCCGCGGACCTCGTGATCTGCAAGGCGCGCGACTGGACCGAACTTTTCGCCCGCCCGCAATCCGACCGCATCGTACTGCGCGGCGGCCGGGCGATCGACACCACCCTGCCCGATTACGCCGAACTCGACCACCTGATGGAGCCTGCATGAAACCGAACGTCGCCGCCGCAAAAGAAGCGCTGAGCCATCTTGATATCGAAGCCAACGAAAACGCCATCAAGGCCAAAAGCCGAGACTTTTTCTGGTATTCGCCCGTGCTCAAGGACCGTCTCGATCATGTGGTCGCCGATTTCGTCGTCAGCCCCCGCAACGAGGCCGAGGTCATCGAAATTCTGAAGACCTGCTATGCCCATGACTGCCCTGTCACGACGCGCGGCGCGGGCACCGGCAACTATGGTCAAGCGATGCCGCTGGCGGGCGGATGCGTCATGCACCTGCGCCACATGGCGGCGGTGAAAGAGGTGCATCCGGGCCGCGTGATCGTCGAACCGGGCTGTCTGCTCAAGGATCTCGATGCCGTTTGCAAGGAACAGTCGGGGCAGGAAATCCGCATGTTCTCAAGCACATGGGCCACCGCCACCATCGGCGGCTTCATCGCCGGCGGCTCGGGCGGAGTGGGGTCCTGCACCTGGGGGTCCTTGCGCGATTTGGGCAATATCATCCGCCTGCGCGTCGTGACGATGGAGGAAGAGCCCCGGGTGCTCGAATTTCGCGGCGAAGAACTGGCCCGCGTCAGCCACGCCTATGGCACCAACGGGATCATCACCGAAATCGAAATGCCGCTTGCCCCGGCCTATGACTGGGTCGAGATGTTCGTGGCCTTCGACGACTTCGACCCGGCGGTGGATTTCGCCGAGAGCCTGGCCAACCAGGACGGCATCCTCATCAAGCTGGCGACCGTGTTCGAGGCCCCTATCGCGCATGACTATTTCCAGCGCGTCAAACCGCATGTGGCCCCCGGCATCAACCTGATCGGCCTGATGGTGGCGCCGCATTCTATGGACGGGTTTCTGACCTTCCTCGGGCGGCGGCCAGAGGCCAGGCTGATCTATCGCTCGGATGACAACACTTGGGACCGCGGGCCGGGGCCGGTCTTTGAATATGGCTGGAACCACACCACCTTGCGCGCGCTGAAAGTGGACCCGTCGATCACCTATCTTCAGGTCCGCTACGGCTATCCGCAGCACCGCGACTTGATCGCGAAGATGCAGGCGGAGTTCTCACCGGAGGTGTTGCAGCATCTCGAAGTGCTCAAGGAAAGCGGCAAGGTGATGTTCGCCGGGCTTAGCCTTGTGAAATTCACCACCGAAGAGCGGCTGAACGAGATCATTCGCATCCATGAAGAGGCGGGGGCGATGATCTTCAACCCGCACCGCTATACGCTTGAGGAAGGCGGGCGGCAGACCGTCGACGACCGGCAGTTGCGTTTCAAGCAAGAGGCCGATCCCAAGGGGCTTTTGAACCCCGGCAAGATGATCGCCTGGGATGATCCGAACTGGGGCTATGACCGGATGTACGCCTATCCGAAGCTACAGGCGGCCGAATGAGCAGCGTATCCCCCGTCCCGGGCCTGATCCGGGACCTCGAAAGGTCACGAGCGGTCCCGGATCAGGCCCGGGGCGCGACAGCTTCCCCGGTCCCGGACTTGATCCGGGACCCCGCAAGCAATGCGCAACCTCCATTCGCCCCGACGTTCTCCCCGCAATGACTCGCGCCCTCGTCCTCTTCGCCCACCCCTGTCCCGAAAGCTTTTCGGCCTCACTCCACGGCACGGTCGTCGAAACCCTGCAAGAGCGGGGCTGGGACGTGGATGATTGCGACCTGAATGCCGAAGGCTTCGCCCCTGTCCTGACCGAGGCCGAGCGGCGCGGCTATCACGCGGTACCCGAAAATATCGGCCCCGTGGCGGACTATGTTGACCGGGTGCGCGCGGCGGATGCGCTTGTCATGGTCTTTCCGGTCTGGAATTTCGGCTATCCCGCCATTCTCAAAGGGTTTCTCGACCGCGTCTTTCTACCCGGCGTGTCCTTCAAGCTGGATGACGGCAAGGTCAAACCCAACCTCACCCATATCCGGCGGCTGGCCGCCGTCACCACCTATGGCGGCACGCGCATGCGCGCGATGCTGGTCGGCGATCCGCCCCGCAAATGCGTCACCCGCGCGGTCTGGCATGTCTGCCGCCCGCGCAAGACACGCTACCTCGCGCTCTACGACATGAACCGCGCGACCGACGCCAAACGCCACGGGTTTCAGGACCGCGTGCGCCGTGAAATGCAGGCATTCTGATGCGCGCCCTCATCGTCTATTGCCACCCCCGCCCCGAAAGCTTCACCGCCGCGATCCGCGACACCGTGCTCGAGCGGCTGACGGCCGCCGGTGCAGAAATCCGGCTGCGCGATCTCTACAAAGACGGCTTCGATCCATCGCTTAGCGCGCATGAGCTGGAGAATTACGAAGACACCGCGCTCAACACCGCCCCCGTCGCAAGCGACGTCGAAGACCTGCGCTGGTGCGACACGCTGATCTTCATCTACCCGACCTGGTGGTACGGGTTGCCCGCGATGCTCAAGGGCTGGCTCGACCGGGTGCTGGTGCCCGGCGTCGCCTTTCAGATGCCCGACGAAAACGGCGACATCAAACCCGCGCTGACCCATATCACCCAGCTCGCCGTCTTCACGACCTGCGGCGCAAGCTGGTGGCTGACGCGGATGATCGGCGCGCCGGGCCGGCGGACGATCCTGCGCGGTGTGCGGCTTCTTTGTGCCAAACGCTGCAAGACCAGCTTTGCCGCGCATTACCTGATGGACAGTTCCACCCCCGAAAGCCGCGCGCGCCATCTTGCGCGCGTCGCTGCAAAGGCCGACAAACTGGCAGGGCCAAGGCAAGCTGCGAAAGAGGCACCGGCATGATCCCCCTTCTCGACTGGGAGCGTTTCACCACCGATCGCGCGGGCTTCGTCGCCGATCTGGGCGCGGCGCTGCGCGACACCGGGTTCCTGCTGCTGAAGAACCCGCAAGTCAGCCAGGACCTGCGCGACGCGGTCTTTGCCCAGGCGGACGCGTTCTTTTCGTTGCCGCGCGCCGAAAAGGCGAAGATCTCGATCCTCAACACCCCGCATTATCGCGGCTGGGGCAAGCCGGGCGATGAAAGCCTCGATGAAACCCGGCCAGAGGTCGACACCAAGGAGACTTTCAACATCGGCCTCGATCTGGCCCCCGACGACCCGCGCGTGCTGGCGTCAGAGCCGTTTCGCGGCGTCAACCAGTGGCCCGATCTGCCGGGGTTCCGCGACACGATGCTGGCCTATTACGATGCCGCCCTCGCGCAAGGCGTGGCCCTGCACCGCGCCATCGCCGCCGATCTGGGGCTCGCCGACGACTATTTCGCGGAAGCCTTCAAGGACCCGCTTTCGGCCCTGCGCCTGCTGCACTATCCGCCCGCGCAAGGCAAGGCGAACGAGATCGGCGCAGGCGCGCATTCCGACTACGGGGCGATCACGCTTTTGATGACCGATGGCGAACCGGGGCTTCAGGTGCGCCCGCGCGGCGGCGATTGGGTGGACGTGCCCCATGTGCCGGGGGCTTATGTCGTCAATATCGGCGATTGCATGATGCGCTGGTCCAACGACATCTATGTCTCGACCCCGCACCGCGTGTTGCCGCCAAAGCGCCAGCGCCGCTCGGTCGCGTTTTTCGTCGAAACCAACCCCGATCAGATCATCGCCGCCCTGCCGGGCACCGGCACCGCCAAATACCCACCGATCCGGGCCGCCGATTACCTGACCTCGCGGCTCGAAGCGACCTATGCCCCGAAGGAAACCACATGACCCGACGGTTTGACTGGGCGGAGTACCGCACCACGGAATACGCCGATATCGACCCGATGCGTACCATCGCGATCCTGCCGACGGCGGCCATCGAACAGCACGGGCCGCACCTTCCGGTGGGCACCGACACGATGATCGCGGGTGGCATGCTGACGCGTTTGCGCGAAGTGTGCCCCGATACCCTCGATATCCGCATCCTGCCGGTGCAATCGGTGGGCAAGTCGAACGAGCACATCCACGCCCCCGGCACGCTGACGCTCACGGCGCAGACAGCACTTGCCGCCTGGCAAGAGATCGGGCTGTCGGTCGCGCGCGCGGGCGTGCGCAAGATCGTCATCGTCAACAGCCATGGCGGGAACCTCGACTTGATCTCGATCCTCAGCCGCGAATTGCGGGTGCGCGCGGGCATGCTGGCGGTCAAATGCCAATGGAGCAGCTTCGGCCACCCCGAAGGCATGTATCCGCCCGAAGAGCTTTCCTACGGCATCCATGGCGGGGATGTGGAAACCTCGCTGATGCTGGCGTTCGAGCCGCACTGCGTGGACATGAGCGTGGCCGCCAACAACCGGTCATCTGCGGAAAGGACAGCGATTTCACCCATTGGGCCGGTGTCCTATGGCTGGGTGTCGAGCGATCTCAATGACAGCGGCACAGTGGGGGATGCATCGGTGGCGACAGCGGAAAAGGGCGTTGCAACTTCCGCGCACCAGGTGGCGGGCTTCATCGACCTTTTGCGGGACGTGGCGGCGACGCCGCTCGATGGGTTCAAGCCAACGATGCCGGTGGTGTGAGAGGGCGGCGCCTGCCCGTGGGATGGCGCTGCAACCGCGCGACGACGCGCTTTATGGTAGCAAGGTACATCTTCCGCGTGATCTGCGCCTGACATCCCCAAAGCGCCAGCCCGCCGGGACGGGCAGGCGCTGCCCGGCGCCTGCGGCGTGACTCCGGGCTGAAGCCGTGCACCGAACGCCCCCCTCACCAATCGCTAACCAGACCCGCCTATACCCCCCTCCCGAAGCTTCCCTGCGCGGGACGGGTCCTCAACCCAGACCGCGCCTGACCCTTGGTCGCCGGTCTCGTACACGAGACTGTCCGCCCAGGCCGCCGCACCTGACAGGGTGCACCAGGACATCGGGGCACACACCCCGTCGGCGCTGCCATCCCATGGCGGGCCCGTCATACAAAAAGACCGAGATACCCCAGCCCGGCCTGCGATACCCGCAGCGTCGGGTGGTGGTGCGGGGCGTTGCTGGTGGAGCGTGCGGCAAAGGGCGGATTTGAGCCCATACCTCCAGAATGCTGCGCCACAGCCAATGGCCGCTAGGCAGCTATATCGTTGACTCTGCTCTCTTGGGTACCTTATCGCTGACGTCATGGTGAAATCGTTCTTCGTATCGCAAGATTATTATCCTCAGCTTCGATAGCTGCGGGTAATTTATCATTGGTTTTCCGCTGCCCCTGACAGCGGTCAACATACAATCGACCTTGTGCCAGGCGGCAAATTCAAAGGTCGAAAAATGAACAACAACAGCAGAAGTCAAAACACGTCGCTAGGCATCGTGGGTTTTGGTGCATTCGGACAACTTGCAGCCCTTCATCTTGGCCAGCACTTCGAAATAACGGCCTACGATCCGTCCCTGGACGTTGCCAAGGTCGCAAAGCAACTCGGAGTGCGTCTGTCATCATTGCACTCAGTATCGCAGGCTGATGTGATCCTCATTGCGGCACCAGTGTCCTCATTTGAGCAGGTTGTCAGCGAGATCGCGGTTGCTTGTAAACCTGGCGCGCTGATTGTCGATGTTGGCTCAGTCAAAGTAGTTCCCTCGGAAATCATGCGGCGGCTGCTACCGAACCATGTAGACATCGTAGCATCTCACCCCTTGTTCGGTCCTCAGAGTGCCACGACAGGTATTGAGGGTCTAAAAATTGCGGTCTGCCCCATTCAGGGAAGACGACATGCGAGGTTGGCTGCGTTCTTACGCAAGGCTCTGGGTCTGACTGTCATTATGACGACACCAGAAGATCACGACCAAGAAGCAGCAGTTGTCCAAGGGCTCACGCACCTCATCGCTAAAGTGCTACTGAGAATGGGACCGCTGCCAACGCGCATGACAACGAAGAGCTTTGACTTGTTATCTGAGGCGATTTCCATGGTTCAGCATGATGCGCCAGAAGTATTCGAAGCGATTGAGAAGGCCAATCCCTACGCCGAGACAGTGCGACGACGGTTTTTTGATTTGGCCGCAAGTTTGAGTGTCGAGTTGGAAACAGCATTGAGGACACCGCCACACAACGAAAGCGGACATTGATGGAGCAGCATCCAAGTGTAGCTTTGTCCGCGATGCAGACGTTGGCACTTGCTGTAGCGAAGGGC
>JABDPT010000048.1 GCA_013042605.1 Paracoccaceae bacterium | reverse complement strand
GTGTGTGATTGGCCGCGTTACGCGCCAGTTCCGGGCCGTCGTAGATCATTCGCCCGTCCAGTCCGGCATTGGCTCTTTCCGGGTGAAGGCGCCGATCCCGGCCTTGGCATCGCGCGCCATCATGTTCTCGGCCATCACGCGGCCCGCATGGGCATAGGCCTTTTCCAAGGGCATCTCGGCCAGCTCGTAGAAGGCGCGTTTGCCGGTCTTGACGGCCGGGTCGTCGGCGATTTCATCAAGCGCGGTCGAAAGCAACGTCAGCATGGCCTCGGACAAGGCGTTGATCGACTTCGGCGCGGAGAGGGTCAGAACCGCGACGCCGAGGTGGGTGTGGCGCTGAACAAGGTCTGTGTCAGAGATGCCGTCTTTCATCGGTGCAGTTCCTCTTGTCAGCGCGGTCATGGTCAGCGCCCCATGGCGCCGGCGCCCGCCCGGGTCAAATGGTCATATCGGGAGGTCCAGCCGGGGCTTCCAGAACGGGCGGAACAGTTCGATTTTGGGGCAGCGGTCCATGACGACCTTCAGGCCCGCCTCTTCGGCCAGTCGGGCGGCCCGGTCATCGTAGACGCCAATCTGACCCCAGAGCACCTTGGCGCTGATCTCGATGGCCTGTTCGGCGATGCCGCAAAGCTCTTCCTTCGGGCGGAACACCTCGACCATGTCAACGGGACGGTCGATCTCTTGCAGGGATCGATAGACGGGGATGCCCCGGATTTCGGTGACGGCCGGGTTGGGATTGACCGGCACCATGTCATAGCCGGTTTCGTGCAGGACCCGCAGAACGCCATAGCTGAACTTGGTCTTGTCCGCGCTGGCCCCAACCATGGCGATGGTTTTGACCGATCTCAGAATGTCCGAAAGGTATTCCTGCGGGTAATCGTAGCGGCGGTCGACATCTGCGTCCGGCATCTTACGGCTCCTTCGGTGTGGCAATGTCCGCCTTGAGCTCGTGCGGCTGAAGCGGATCGAGGAAGGGGTTTCGATAGAGGGTGTCGTGGCTTTCGACACCGATTTCCAAGGTGCAATCCGTTATCGGCCGCGCGACACAGAGCAACACGTAGCGATTGGCGATCTGGCGGTTGTTGAGCGCGACCTGACGGCGCTGGTCGATGTCGCCCTGCGTGAGCTTGGCCGCGCAAGTGATGCAACCGCCGTATTTGCAGCCAAAGGGCAGATCGACGCCCTGTTCGCGAAGCGTGTCCAGCAGGGGTCGCCACGCGTCCACCTCATAGGTCGCACCGTCGCGGTTGGCGATGGTTATCGTCCGGGTCTTCATGCGCAGTCGCGCCCCGGGCCTGACCCCGGGCCGCTTGCCGCGTCGAGGGGGAGGCCACGGGTCGAGCCCGGGGCGGGTGATCTCATGCCGCTGCTCATAGCCAGATGTCGCTGGTGCAGTCGCCGCCGGGATAGCGGGTTTCGTGGCAGCGGCTGGGGCCATTCGGTTCCTTGCCGAAATCGACGATGAAATCCGGGTTGATCGACATGCCGCCGTTTTCCACGTCGCAGTCGATCATGACCATCACACCGCCTTGCGTGCGGATCTCGGGGTAGAACTGGTTGTCCCAGGTCGAAAAGAGCGATGTCGTGACGTAGAGCCGTTTGCCGTCGAGCGAGAGCTGGAACATCTGCGGCCCGCCAGCGACCTTGACGCCGTTGACCTCGGGTGCGCGGCCCAGAAGCCCGCCCATCCAGACCTGTCCGGTCAGTTTCGGATTGTGTGGATCGGTGATGTCATACTGGCGCATGTCGCCGTGCAGCCAGTTGTTGAGATAGAGATACTTGTCGTCCATCGAGACAAGGATCGCCGACATCACGCCGGGCACCGGGATGGGCCATTCGGGGTGAGGTTCGTTTTCGACGTCGATGACCTTTTCCCACTCCCATTTGCCCGCGTCGGATTTCCAGAAATGGATCACGTTGGTCGACAGCGCCGCCCCGCAAAAGCCGTGCGTGCTATCGGGGTCGTGGAGGAATTTGACCTCAAGCGGGATCAGCCCGTCTTCGCCCAGGTACATCGTTTCGACCGGAACGCGCTTTTCGAAGTCCCACAGGTGCAGTCGCCGCCCGTATTTCAGGTATCCGACCTCCTCCAGATCGAAACCCGGCATGAAGGTGTTCGGCGCGGCCCATTCCGAACTGACCATCACGTTGTGGCGCGGCTGGTACCAGAAGTCGTAGCCGAACGGTATGTCGCCCATCGATGCTTCCCAGCGGCCAACAATCTCGAATTCCTTGTTCAGGTGGAGATACCCGCCGGGGGCCTCGCCCTTTGCATCGCCCAGAAACGAGATGATGATTTCCGAGCCGAGGCAATGCACCGTGTGCGGGCCAGAGAGATCGGTCCTGGCCTTGATTTCGGCCCCGTCGATGATCTTGTGAAGACGCGGGGCGCGCGGGTCGGTCGCGGTGTCGACGATGTGGATGTTGTTCGACCGGACACCGGGGACCAGCAGGTATCTGCGGGCCATCGAACTGTCGTCGTGACAGGAGGAACAGGCGTTCCAGCCCATGTGATGCAACTCGTCCCCAATTCCGGGCATCTCAAGCCGGTGGATCACCTGGGAATAGGTCGGGCTGTCGGGGTCGGCATCGACCGTGGCAAGGTAATCGGGCTTCTGGATCCCCGTGCCGGTATAGATCGCAATCGTATAGAGCAGCTTTTCCCGCGGTGCCTTGATCGCCTCGGCCGGGCTTGCATAACCCGGTCCGCAACACGCTCCGTCCATTGCCTGCGCTCCTACCTTGATTCCCTGTTCATTCCCAGTTATCGGAAAACCGTGTATCGTGAAATGAGAAAATCATGCATCTTGACCGCATGACGCTGATCCTTGAGATCGTCGGCCAGACAGGCGAAGCGACGGTCGCCGAGATTTGCGGCCAGTCAGACCTTCCGAAAGCGTCGGCCTACCGCATCGTGCAAGACCTTGTGGGCGCGGGCCTGCTTGAGCCCATGACGAAGGGGCGGTTCGCAATCGGAGGCCGTTTGAAACGGATCGTCCTGAGCGAGCAGTCGGACCGATCGCTGATCGATCTGATCGGACCGGCCCTGAAGCGGGCCGCGACCGAACATGGCGCGGCGTTCTTTCTGTCCCGGTTGCGAGGGCGCGGGGTCGAGATCATCCACGTGGAAACGCCGGATACCGGCGTTTCTTTCCTGCATCCCGGGCTTGGCAGGCGCCCGCTTCATGCCTGTTCGTGCTCCAAAGCCGTTGCCGCGTTCTCGCCCGACCTTTTGCGCGATCGCCGCCTGGACACCCAGCTCAAGGCCTATACCGAGTTTACATTGGTGCGCCACGAGGACCTTGAGGCGGAACTCGCCGCCATACGGCAGCGCGGCTACGCCGAATGCGTCGAAGAGATCGAGCGCGGCATGTGTTCGGTCGCAGCGACGCTCTCCCAAAGCGGTCCGGGTGCCACGATATCCATCGGCGCGACGGGATCGACACGGGTGTTTACCCCGGCCTTCCGCGAAACCCTCGGGAGGGACGTTGTCCGGATGGCGCACGAGTTGTCGGCCGTGTCGGGTTGGGGCGCTTCGGAGCCTGCACCCAAATCGGCCTGAAACGCCTTGGCGGGGCTAGTGGTGAACGACTTCTTCGGATCGAAGAACGGGCCATCCACGACCGTCACCCGCAGGGTGGCGCCGACCTCAGGGCATTTGCCGATCTGTGTGTCAAAGCCGGAGTTGCCGCGAAACCCGCGGAGGGTGTTGCGTTTTCGTATGAAACCGACTGGCCAGATGGAGGAATTGATGAACGTCCGCATGACGATTTTTTCCGCCATCCGTCACATGCGCGCGCGATTGACCGATGCAACCGCTACTCCCTGAGCACCATGTCTGCCGGGAGTTGCGCGCCGGCGATGCGCTTTGCGTTTCGAAGGTCGTTTCCTTCGGCGCGTGTTTCGGCGTCTTGTTGCGAATGGCCGTGGTCGAGCCATCGCTGGATGCAGCGCGCGCGGATAACCTCCATCGGTGTGTCGATCCAGACAGAGAGATCCCAAAGGGGCTTGAGTTCGGACCAGGGCGGTTCGTCGAAAAGCAGATAGTTGCCTTCGATGATCGCCGTGTCGCAATCGGCGTCCAGAACCGCAGCACCCGCGATGGCGAGGTCCCGGGACCGGTCGAATTCGGGATAAATGACCTCACCCCCGCGTTTGATGCGTTTGATGAGAGCGATGAAGCCATGGGCATCGAATGTCTCGGGCGCGCCCTTTCGGGGAAGCAATCCGCGGGCGGTAAGGACCTTGTTATCGAGGTGAAATCCATCCATTGGGATCACCCGGGCGGTCCGGCCGCGGTGGGTCAGGGTCGTGGCGAGAACCCCGGACAGAAGCGATTTGCCGCTTGCGGGCGCGCCGGCGATGGCGATCAGGCGTCGCCCGTCATGCGGCGGCAGCGCCTCGATCCGGTCGGCCAGAGCCTTGGCCGTCGCGCTTATATCCGGCTCAGGCGACGGCAACTTCTCCCTCCGGCACTTTCGCTCCGGTCATGTAAGCCACGGCGTCGGACATCGAGTGTTCGCGCGGATCGATCACGCAGAGCCTTTTGCCAAGGCGGTGGATGTGAACCCTGTCCGACACCTCGAACACGTGGGGCATATTGTGGCTGATCAGCACGATCGAGATGCCGCGCGATCTCACATCGAGAATCAGTTCGAGCACGCGGCGGCTTTCCTTGACGCCCAGCGCCGCCGTCGGTTCGTCAAGAATGATCACCTTCGATCCGAATGCCGCGGCGCGGGCCACGGCGATGCCTTGCCGCTGTCCGCCAGAGAGCGTTTCGACCGACTGGTTGATATTCTGAATGGTGAGCAGCCCCAGTTCGGTCAGTTTCTGGCGGGCGAAGGCCTCCATCGCCGGGCGGTCAAGCTGGCGGAGCCAGGTGCCGCGAAACCCGGGTCTGCGCAGTTCGCGCCCCATGAACATGTTGTCGGCGATGCTAAGTGCCGGGGACATGGCCAACGTCTGATACACCGTTTCGATGCCGGCGGACCGTGCGTCGAGGGGCGAGTTGAAGTGATAGGGCTTGCCTTCGAGAGACATCTCGCCCGAGTCGACCTGAAGCGCCCCGGACAGGGCCTTGATCATCACGGACTTCCCGGCACCGTTGTCGCCGATCACCGACAGGATTTCCCCAGGCATGAGGTCGAAGTCGGCCCCGTCCAGGGCGGTTACACGGCCAAACCGTTTGACCAGCTTGCGGGCTTTCAGAATGGGTTCCATCAGACCGATACCTTTCTGATCCATTGGTCCACGGCGACGGCGGCAATGATGAGGACACCGATGAGCAGGAAGGTCCACTGCGCGTCCGCACCCATCAGGCGAAGACCGAGGGAGAACACGCCAACGATCAACGCGCCGAAGAACGCGCCCAGGATCGAGCCGCGTCCGCCGAAAAGCGATATGCCCCCGATCACGACCGCGGTGATGCTTTCGATATTCGCAAGCTGGCCCGATGTCGGAGAGACCGATCCGATGCGCCCGATCAGCGCCCAGCCCGCAAAGGCGCAGATCAGGCCCGAGAGCATGTAGACCGAGATCAGGACCTTATCGACCTGCACACCTGACAGTTCGGCCGCTTCGGGATCATCGCCGACCGCATAGACATGCCTGCCCCATGACGTGTGTTTGAGCACATAGGCCAGGAAGAACACCAGCAGGACCATGAAGACCACGCCGACGGTAAAGACCGCGCCTCCCAGTTCGAACTTGTTGCCGAAGAATTGCAGCAATGGCGCAACCTCGGCGATCTCCTGGCTGCGAATGGTTTCGTTCGCAGAATAGAGGAAATTGGTGGCCAGCACGATCTGCCACATCCCCAGCGTCACGATGAACGGTGGGAGTTTGACCTTGGCGACCAGCCATCCGTTGATGAAACCGCAGAGCGTGCCGCACATCAGCCCGCAGGCGATCGCGACCGGTACCGGAATGCCATAGCGGAATGTGAACTGGCCCATAACGACCGACGACAGCACCATGATCGCGCCGACCGACAGGTCGATGCCGGCAGTCAGGATCACCAGTGATTGCGCGGCGGCGACGATGCCGACGATCTGGACCTGTTGCAGGATCAACGTGAGCGCGAAGGGCGAAAAGAATTTCGAGCCGAGCAGTATTCCGAATATCGCGATGGCAGCGACAAGCACGATCATCGGTACGAAGGCCGGGTTCTGGTGCAGAATGTTCTGGAACCGATAGACGAACCCGGTTCGATCATCCTCGAACGCGGCGACATCGGTGGAGCTTCCCGCCAATACGGATTCGTAATCCTGCGCTTTACCGGAGGGCTCGGTCATCTCTCTCTCCATATTGCGGTGTCGTGCTCAGCGCGACTGCTGCGAGGGGCATCGGACCAATTTTAGACGATGGGTGAAAAGGGGCCGAGGCCCCTTTTCTGTCTTGTCCTAATCGATCAACCCCAGCAGAGGTCCATGCCTTCAGCCGAAGAGATGGATTCGACACCATCGGCCGGCTTGTCGGTGATCAAGGCGACACCCGTATCGAAGAAGTCCTTGCCCGGGGTGTTCTCGGGCTTGGTGCCATCTTCTGCAAAGGCTTTGATCGCCTCGATGCCGAGAGAGGCCATCAGCAGCGGGTATTGCTGCGACGTGGCCCCGATCACGCCGTCGGCGACGTTCCGAACGCCCGGGCAACCACCGTCGACCGATACGATCAGCACGTCGTTTTCCCGGCCAATGGCCTTGAGCGCCTCATAGGCACCCGCCGCAGCCGGTTCGTTGATCGTGTAGACGACGTTGATCATGGGATCGATTGCCAGAAGGTTCTCCATCCCTCTGCGGCCGCCTTCTTCGTTGCCGTCGCTGACGTCATTTCCGACGATGCGCGGGTCGGTTTCGTCGCCCCATTTGTTGGGATCGCCAAGATCGATGCCGAAGCCCGTCAGGAAGCCCTGGTTGCGCAGGACGCCGACGGTCGGCTGGCTGACGTTGATGTTGAGCATCCCGATCTTTGCACTGGCGGCATCAGCGCCCAGTTGGGCTGCGGCCCAGGAGCCGATCAATTCGCCCGCGACGAAGTTGTCGGTGGCGAAGGTCATGTCGGCAGCATCGGCCGGGTCAAGTGGGGTGTCGAGGGCGATCACCACGATGCCCGCGTCGCGTGCCTGTTGCACGGCAGGGGTGATCGACGATGTGTCGGATGCGGTGAGCAGAATGCCCTTTGCGCCGTCGGCGATGCAGGTTTCGATGGCCTGCACCTGAGTTTCGTGGTCGCCATCGACGCGGCCCGCGAAGCTTTTCAATTCGATGCCGAGTTCTTCGGCCTTGGCTGTCGCGCCTTCCTTCATCTTGACGAAGAAGGGGTTGGTGTCGGTCTTGGTGATCAGGCATGCGCTGATGCTGTGGCTTCCCGCGTAGGCGGTGCTGGCAACTGCGGCGGTGGCAAGGCCG
Organism: Paracoccaceae bacterium; assembly: GCA_013042605.1. GTDB lineage: Bacteria > Pseudomonadota > Alphaproteobacteria > Rhodobacterales > Rhodobacteraceae > JABDPT01. Next base: position 9,426 of record JABDPT010000048.1, on the reverse strand, counting down.
GCAGCGGCCCCGATGAGTCGTTTTTTCACAGGTCTTCCTCCCATTTTGAGCACAAAGAACGGAGTGAAATTCAGCCCCGTTAGAGGCGGAAACTGCCCAAGAGTGTCCGCCGGTGACGCTAGGAAATACAGATTCGATTTGGTCTGTCAATAATTAATAAATCAATCTTATTTATTATTGACATCGCATCGGGTTTGAACCCATGATCCGGCAGCAATTAAAGGAGTTCAGGCCTTTGCAGCCGGCGAATGTAGACGTCATTCGGTCGCCCAGACACGGGTCGGGGCAGGCGGACCTGCGGGGGTATAACGAGCGTCTGATCCTGTCCGTGCTGCGCAATCACGGCCCGAACGCGAAAGCAGAGATTGCGCGCATAACCGGCCTGTCGGCGCAGTCGGCCTCTGTCATCATGCGAAAGCTGGAGGCCGAAGAGCTTATCGAACGCTGTCCGCCGGTGCGGGGGAAGGTCGGGCAGCCATCGGTGCCGATGAAGCTGTCGCCGGATGGCGCGTTGTTCTTCGGTCTCAAGGTCGGACGGCGAAGCGCGGATCTGGTGCTCGTCGATTTCCTTAGCCGCACGGTGGATCGCCGACACCTGACCTATTCCTACCCGGACCCCGATACGGCCCTCGACTTTCTGCGCCGGGCGATTGATGAACTGACCGCGCTATTGGACCAACGGCAGATAAAGAATATCGCGGGGCTGGGAATAGCGCTGCCCGGGTATCTTTGGGAATGGTCGAAAATCGTCCGGGTTCCAGCCGAAAGAATGGCTGCCTGGCGGGACAGGGACATTCTTCTGGAAATAGACGCGCTTTTCGATTTCCCGGTTTATCTGCAAAACGATGCCTCCTGTGCCTGCGGTGCCGAGCTTGTCTTTGGCGATCAGGATCACCCCGCCAATTTCCTTTATTTCTATATCGGCTATTTCATTGGCGGCGGTGTCGTGATCGACAACGCGCTGTTTACCGGTTCAACCGGAAACTCGGGCGCTTTGGGCCCTTTGCCCGTGCCGAGAAAATCCGGTGGCGTGCAGCAATTGATCGACGTCGCGTCGTTGTCATGCCTTGAAGACATGATCATCGAGGCGGGCGGCAATTCCAACGACCTTTGGGAGACATCCTCTTCCTGGCGGGTAGATGACGCAATTCTGAGAAAATGGGTGGATCAGACGGCGGGCGGGCTTGCCTGTGCCATCGTTGCGTCATGCTCGATCATCGATTTCGAGATGGTGGTGATCGACGGTTGGCTTCCCGAGGATGTGCGCCGTCAACTTGTCGAGCGGACGAAAGCCAAGCTGGCAAAGCTTAACCTCGCGGGTCTTGTTCAGCCGGAAATTCGCGAAGGAACAATCGGCCCGGATGCCCGTGCGATGGGAGCGGCCAGTCTGCCCTTGTCACAGCATTTCATGGTATCCCCCCGGGGCCTTTGATGGACGCAGACGCCCCCACGAAAGCGTTGTCGCCCAGTTGGAGTTTCGTGGCGGATACGGTCATGGGGGGCGTGTCCACCGGGTCGCTTGATATCTGTGACGTGGGCGGTCGGCGGGCGGCGCGTCTGACCGGGGCCGTGTCGCTCGACAATAACGGGGGCTTTGTTCAGATGGCCTTCGATCTGACCCCCGATGGCGCGGCGTACGATGCGAGCGACTGGCTTGGTTTCGAGCTTGATTGTTGCGGTAACGAAGAAGCGTATGAGTTGCGCTTGCGGACAACCGACCTGCAACGACCGTGGCAGTCGTTTCGGGCGGAGTTCTTTGCCCCGGCCGTTTGGGCGACGCGTCGTTTTCCCTTCGCGGATTTCGCGCCGCACAAAACCGACGCCGCTTTCGATCCCGCGCATTTGCGGCGGGTCGGGGTGCTGGCCATAGGTCGGACTTTCGACGCGGATATTGCCGTATCGGCGGTTCGACTGTACCGCTAGACACCTTCCGAGGATTGAGCCCAAAGATTCACCCCGTCCTCAAAGGCGAGAGCGTCGATTTTGGAAAGCTCGTCGCCGCTGAATTCCATTTGCGCAACGGCGCCGACGCAATCCTCGACCTGTTCGGGGCGCGAGGCTCCAATCAGCGCGGACGTCACGCGACCGCCCCTTAGCACCCATGCGATTGCCATCTGGGCAAGGCTTTGGCCGCGTGCGCGAGCAATTGCATCGAGCCCGTTCAGTCTTTCAATCGCCTCGTCCGACAGCATGTCGGGGTTCAGGGACTTGCCCGATGCGGCCCGGCTATCCTGTGGGATGCCCTTGAGGTATTTTCCCGTCAGCAGACCCTGCGCCAATGGGGTGAACACGATGGAACCAAGGCCGGTTTCATCCAACGTATCGAGAAGGCCGTCGCGTTCGATCCACCGGTTCAGGATGTTATAGGACGGCTGATGGATGATGACGGGCGTGCCGAGATCGGACAGAAGCGCCACCATTTCCCGCGTTCGCTGGGTGTTGTAGCTTGAGATGCCGGCATAGAGGGCTTTGCCGGATCGGACGATCTGATCAAGGGCGCCAGCGGTTTCTTCAAGCGGCGTCTCGGGGTCATAGCGGTGGGAATAGAAGATATCGACATAGTCGACGCCCAGCCGCTTGAGGGACGCATTGCACGATGCGATGACGTGTTTCCGGCTGCCCCATTCACCGTAAGGTCCCGACCACATGTCGTAGCCCGCCTTGGAGGAAATGATCAGCTCGTCGCGATAGTCGCGAAAATCGGTGCGCAGGAGTTCGCCAAAGGCCCGTTCGGCAGAACCGGGTGGCGGGCCATAGTTGTTGGCCAGATCGAAATGGGTGATGCCAAGGTCGAAGGCCTTTCGGCAGATCGCCTTTTTCCGGTCATGCGGCGTGTCGTCGCCGAAGTTGTGCCAAAGCCCGAGAGAGATCGCCGGAAGCTTGAGGCCGGAGCGGCCGAGCCGCCGATACTGCATCTCTGCATAGCGTTTCGTGTCGGGCGCGTAGGGGGGCTCAAAGGTTTTCGGTTTGCGTGCCATGATGCCGTGTCCGCTGTCGTTTACTGGAATTTCGTCGCGCAAGACTGCGCCGCTGCTTCGGTACTTGGCAAGTCATCGCGTCAATATCGAGGGGGAAGCTTGGTTCAAGCCTGCTGACCATCTGCGGGGATCGGATACCAATCGGTGTGCAGCCACCCTTTCGGTCCGGCGCGGCCCGTGGCCGGATCGGCTGTGCCGGGGCCAACCACGATTTTGCCGGGGTTGGCGTTCAGCCAGGCCCCCCACCACGAAAAGGAACTGCCGCAGATCACGTTGTGATCGCACAGGCTGATCAGGCGAAGGTCTTCGTAATCGGCCTCGGGTCCGTTGTGGTCGACGATCACGCGGTCGTAGGGCACCGTCAGGTTTTCCCGCGCCCAGTCCGGATCGTCGGAAAAGATGAAGACGCGCGGTGCAGCACCGATCTTCGAGACCGCGTGTTCGAGCGCGGCGCGGTAGTAATCGGGCGAAAACCTCTGAGCGAGGCCGAGGTTCACGAAATCGCCGCGGCGGGCATGGATCGAGACCGAGGGCTGTGCCGCGATCTTGTCGGCCATGCCCTTGTTCGCGTCGGACGGGGGGCGGGCGAAGCGAAGCTCTTGCCGAAGGTCGTCTTCGATGTCGGCGAAGTAATGTGGACGCTGCCAATAGCCGTGCAGATAGACGTCGTTGCCATAGCCGAAAAACGCGTCCGGCGACTGGTCGTTTTCGCGCTGGAACCGGGGGGAGCGCCCCGCCGCGCGCCATGCGGCATAGCGCAGGGGCGAGGTGCTGCGCATCGGCGGGAGGTGCTTTGGCGCCACGGTTTTCCAGTGAAAGAGCGGCTCTGCCGGGGTGATCCCCATCTCGTGCAGTTTGCGGTCGTCTATGGCCACCTCTGCGCCGACATGGGCGGCCAGCCCACGCGCGGCGGCGTATTGAAAAAGCTGGTTTCCCAGCCGACCATGCAGGCGGGCATAGATCATCCGGTCAGGTTTCCGTAACAAGACCCAGCTTTTCGGCCATGCCGATGCGCTGCATCTTGCCGGTGGCGCCTTTCGGGATCTCGTCCATCAGAATGACCCGTCGCGGCACCTTGAAATCGGCCATGCGCCCTGCCGCGAAGTCGCGGATCTCGCGTTCGGTCGCGGTTGCGCCGTCGGTCAGGACGACGGCCGCCGCCACCTCTTCGCCAAGCTTGGGGTGGGGCAGGGCGAAGGTAACGACCTGCGCGATGTCGGGATGGTCGAGAAGCACGCCGTCCACCTCGAGTGGGCTGATCTTTTCCCCACCGCGGTTGATGATTTCCTTCAGGCGGCCGGTCAGGTGCAGATACCCTTCGTCATCGAAGGCGCCCTGATCGCCGGTGCGGAACCATCGCTGTCCCTCGGCCATGAAAAAGCTTTTCGCGTTGGCTTCGGGGTTGCCCTCATAGCCCGGGGTAACATTGGGGCCGGAGATCACGACCTCGCCGGTGCCGTCGCGCAGCCGGTCTTCCACCTCATCGCCGATGCGCACGGCGGGGCCTGCGGGCACGCCGACCGATCCGGGTTTCTGGGCGCGCGGGGGCAGGGGGTTCGAGGCCATCTGGTGGGCGGCCTCGGTCATGCCGTAGCCCTCGATCACCGGGGCGTTGAACGTGTCGGCCAGCGCCACCATCACCTGCGCGGGCAGCGAGGCCGAGGACGAGCGCAGGAAGCGCAGCGGCACCTCTCCGATGATCTCGGCATTGCGCGCGGCGCGCGACAGGATCGCCTGATGCATCGTTGGCACGGCGGTGTACCAGGTCGGGCGCGCGTCGCGCAGCCAGCCGAAAAAGCGCAGGGCATCAAAGCCCGGCGCGCACCAGATCGACCCGCCCGCGGCCAGTGACGCGGACACGGCGGCGACAAGCCCGTGAATGTGAAAAAGCGGCATGACATTAAGACAGCGGTCGCTGGGCGACAGGTCGAGCGATGCCTTTATGTTGAGCGCCGAGGCCGCGACGTTCGACTGCAAAAGCGGAACGATCTTGGGCCGCGACGTGGTGCCTGATGTGTGCAGGATCAGGGCGATGTCGTCAGGTCCGGGTGCGGTGGTATCCGGCGCGTCCGCTGCCGCATCGACGACAAGCGAAAGGGTCCCGGCTGGCGCGGTGGCATCGCTGACCAGACGCAGAACCGTCAGCCCGAAGCGGTTCGCGGCGGCAAGGGCCGGGCCGTCATAGTCATCGGCGAGGATGATCGCCTTGGCCTTGAGGTCTTCAAGATAGAAGGCGAACTCGTCCTCGCGATAGGCGGGGTTCAGCGGGGCGGTCGTGGCGCATTGGGCGACGGTGACAAAGGCGGTCGCCATCTCCGGCCCGTTTGCCAGTACGATGGCCACGCGGTCGCCCCGGCCGATCCCGGCGCGGTGAAGTGCGGTGCGCACGTCCTCTGTAAGATCGCGCAATCCGGCATAGCTGAGCCAGTCGCGCCCCGGCGCGCCGATGGCCGCCGCGTCTCCGGGATGGGGTGCGATCAGGCCGGTAAGAGTGTCGGTTGTCATGTCTGCCCTCCGCTGGCGCCACGGTCACGGGCCGCACGGGGGCGGGTCAGACGAGCGCGTTGCGCAGCAAATAGCTCGCAATGCGGGGGTCAGCAATACGAAGGTCGGGAAAGTCGCAGATCGCGGGTCAGGCCGCGCGCTTGATCGGGGCGTGGGCAATCTCTGGCGGGGCGTCGGGGGCATCGAGCCCTTCTTCCGCGCCGCGCAGGGCGACGATCGCGATGGCGACAAGGACGGAGAGCGTGCCGGTCATCGAATAGGCGAGGAAGGCCAGCAGCAAAGACCCGCTCGACAACAAGGTGGCCGAGGCCGCAACGGCGCCCGCAATAATTCCCAGACCGATCCATCCCGAATACATCATACCCTCCAGCACTAAGTGATAATCACTAATAAGGCGTTGATCCGGGCAGAATTGAGGCGGAAATTCGGACAGGCCGGGGCATTGCGCGGCTTGGTTAATCGGCCCACTCCCACGGACGGGTGAATGCTCCAAGGATGTGGCGCACATCGTCATCGGACACATCACCCGTGCGCTCAAGCTGCGCGATAAGCCCCATCTTCTTGTCTTCGCGCACATGGGCAACCTTGGCCTTGAGCCCGGCATCCGCCAGTGCCGCGTTGTAGATCCGCGTGATCGAACGGCGGCGCAGGTCGGGTTTAAACACTTTGCCAACGGCGGTTTTCGGAAGCTCCGGCAGGATTTCGATATGCTTGGGGTGTGCGGCGCGTTCCTTGATGTGGCTTTTTGCGTACTCCAGAAGCTCGTCTTCCGTGGCCTTGGCGCCGCCCACAAGCTCGACATAAGCGGCGGGCAATTCGCCGGCATGGGCGTCGGGCTGGCCGATTGCGCCGACCATGGCGACGGCTTCGTGCCCTGCCAAGGCCTCCTCGATCTCCGCCGGGTCGATATTGTGACCACCGCGAATGATCAGGTCTTTCGCGCGTCCGGTGATCCAGAGATAGCCATCCTCATCGATCCGGCCCAGATCGCCGGTGCGCAGGTATTCGTCGTAATGGAAAAGGTGCAGGTTCTTGTCGGATTCCGTATAGGTCGCGCCCGGCAGAACGCCGGGGTTCGCCACACAGATTTCGCCGATATCATCGGGAGGGCATTCCATCACGCCACCATCCGAGGTGTGCACGAGGATCTTCACATCCGTGTAGGGCAGGGGGATGCCGACCGATCCGATCTTCTTTTCGCCATCCACCGGGTTTACGGACACAAGGCAGGTCGCCTCGGTCAGTCCGTAGCCTTCGACGATGTTGACGCCCGAGGCTTTTTCGAACCGGTGAAACAGCTCGACCGGAAGGGGCGACGAGCCCGAGAAGGCGGTTTTTACGCTGGAAATATCGGCATCGACCGGGCGCTGCATCAGCGCTGAAATGGCGGTGGGCACGGTGATGATGAAGGTGATCTTCCAGCGTTCGATCAGCTTCCAGAAATTGTCGAACACGCCTTCACCGCGATAGCCCTGCGGCGTGGGAAAGACGACATGCGCGCCCGAGGCAAGTGCTGCCATCAGGATCACGTGGCATGCGAATACGTGGAACAGCGGCAGCGGACAGATGATGTTGTCATTCTCGGTGAACAAAAGCTCGTTGCCCAGCCACCCGTTGTAGATCATCCCCGAATACTTGTGCTGTGCGACCTTGGGCATGCCGGTTGTGCCGCCGGTGTGAAAATAGGCGGCGACGCGGTCGCCTTCGCTATCGGGGAAGGCAAAGGTGGTCGGCTGCTTGGCGCATTCGGCATTGAAGTTCAGAACCTTCGCCTTGTGGCTGACCGGGTTCTTGGGGCGGATCAGCGGGACGATCCACGACTTCGGCGGCGTCAGATAGCGGACAAGATCGACCTCGAGCACGGTCTCGACATTGGGGGCAAGGCGCACGGCTTCGGCGGCCTTTTGGGCGACATCCGTCTTGGGAAAGGACTTGAGCGTGACCAGCACCTTGGCGTTGGTTTCGCGCAGGATGGCGCCGATCTGTTCGGCATCCAGCAGCGGGTTGACGGGGTTCACGATCCCCGCGACCGACCCGCCCAGAAGCGTGATCACCGTTTCGGTCGCGTTGGGCAGAAGATAGGCCACAACGTCGGTCTCGCCCACGCCCAGTTCCCGAAAGAGGTTCGCGGCTTGCGTGGTCTTCGCGTGCAGCTCGCGCCAGGTCAGGGTTTCGGCCTTGTCCTTGGGGCCGGACAGGATCTGATAGGAGATCGCCTTGTGCGATGGGAACTTGTCGGTCACCCGCGTCAGGAACTGATACATCGTATCCGGCAAGTCCCGTTCGGCCCATTTCGCTTCGGACTCGATTGCCAGCGTATCCGCAACGGACGCGAATTTTCCCATAGGTTGTCCTCCCAGACTGTGCCCGTTCCCTTGGCGGGCAACGTGATTGTTGGCAGGCAGGATGGGCCAACAGAACGCCCGGCGCAAGGCAGGGCGCACAATCAGACGCAGCGTTCCGGACTATTCCGCGGCGATGCCTTCGGTGAATTGAAGCCGTGCGAGCCGGGCGTAAAGCCCGTCCTGCTGGACCAGCGCATCATGCGTGCCCTCGGCCACGATGCGCCCGTTGTCGAAGACAAGGATGCGGTCGGCCTTTTTAACGGTGGCCAGACGGTGTGCCACGACAAGTGTCGTACGCCCTTGCGACAGATGATCAACCGCCTGCTGCACCGCGCGCTCGCTTTCGGCGTCAAGGGCCGAGGTCGCTTCGTCGAGAAGCAGAATGGGCGCATCGCGCAGGATCGCGCGGGCAATCGCGATACGTTGCTTTTGGCCGCCAGACAGCATGATGCCGCGCTCACCGACAAAGGTGTCGTATCCGTGCGGCAGGTCGCTCAGGAATGTGTGGGCGGCGGCGGCCCGGGCGGCGTCTTCAACCTCGGCATCGGTCGCGTCGGGGCGTCCGAAGCGGATATTCTCGCGGGCCGAGGCAGCGAAGATGACCGGGTCCTGCGGGACGAGCGCCAGCGCTTGACGGAAAGCGCTGCGCCGCATGTCGCGAATGTCGATATCGTCAAGACAGATGCGCCCGCTTTGCGGATCGTAGAACCGCAGCAGAAGCTGGATAATCGTCGACTTGCCGGCGCCCGAGGGGCCGACAAGGGCCACCGTCTCACCCGGTTCGATCGTAAAGGAGATATCCGAAAGCGCCGCCTGTTCGGGCCGGGCCGGATAGCTAAAGCCAACCGCATCAAAGCGCACGCGCCCTTGCACGGGGTTTGGCAATGGGTGCGCGGTCTCGGGAGCTTTCACCGTATCGGTCGCGCGGAGAAGCTCGGTCAGTCGTTCGGTGGCGCCCGCCGCGCGCTGCAACTCGCCCCAAATCTCAGACAAGGCCGCCGCACCGCCCGCGACGATCACCGCGTAGATCACGAACTGCACCAGTTCGCCCACGGTCATCGACCCCGCGCGCACGTCCCGCGCCCCGATCCAGAGCACGCCGACGATCCCCGCAAAAACGAGCGAGATCACGATCACGGTCATGATCGCGCGCAGGCGGATGCGTTTTTCAGAAGAGACGAAGGACTTTTCCGTGATGTCGCCGAACTCGCTCCGGCTCACGGCCTCGTGGCTGAAGGCTTGCACGGTCTGCACCGACAACAGGGTTTCAGAGGCGTTGCCGGACGATGCGGCGATCCAGTCCTGTGTTTCACGGCTGAGCGCGCGCAACCGCCGCCCCAGCACGATGATCGGCACGATCACCGCCGGCACGATCAGCAAAACAAGGGCCGCGAGCTTGGTCGAGGTGTAGAAGAGCAGGATCAGCCCACCGATCAGCGTCAGCGTATTGCGCAGCGCAATCGAAATCGACGATCCGATCACGCCCAGAATAAGCGTGGTGTCGGTTGTGATCCGGCTGAGCACCTCGCCGGTCATGACCTTTTCGTAGAAGGCCGGGCTCATTCCGACCATCCGGTCGAAGACGGATTTGCGGATAT
>JABDPT010000041.1 GCA_013042605.1 Paracoccaceae bacterium | reverse complement strand
GGAACGCCCCCACTTGAGGAAACCTAATCAGAGGGGTTTGGGCACGGAAGGAAAACTGGCGGAAATGTGGCGACAACGGGCCCGAACGGGGGCGCTGAAAGGGCGCGGCACTCAGCGAGACGTCAGGGGCGCCGGTTCATTGTCTCTGAATACGAAACGTAGTTTGGTTATTTCGGGTATTTTTTGCCCTTCTTCATTCATTTTTCTGTCGTTTTGTTTCGTTATTGGAAACACATGCGCCGCGACCTCTGATCGGGAAAACTGCCACATTTCATCGATTTCCATTGTTCCGGCCCGCGCTGCAATCGGACTTGGCTTTGCCAATTGCACGTTCGGCAGTGACAATATCCCCGACCCCACGATTCGCCCGGACCGCGCGACCGCCAGACCGGTCAGCGCAAATGCGCCCTCAGAAGCGACAACCAGAGCGTTTCGCCCTCGCGCGGGGGGCGGTCGGCCAGCGCGCTGCCTGCCGCCACATCAATGGAAAGGTCCTGCGCTTCGGCCCGCACGGTGATCGACGCCCCGCCCGGGCGCGGCGAAACGGCGATTGTCCGCGCCTGCAGCACCGAAAGAGCGGCGCTTTCGCCCGGATGCTGGCGCGACAGGACGATCCCCTGCTCTGGCACCGCGATGCGGCGGGCGTCGCCGGGGCGGCCGTGTCCGATCAGGGTAAAACGCACCGATCCCAGTTCCAAAAGAAGATGGCCGCCGATCTGTTCTTCGATCACCGTCACCGCAAGCGTTGCCGGCGGCGCGGCCCAGCCCCGGATACGCCCGTCGGACACTTGCAAGATCCGGTCGGCAAGCTGCGACACCTCGGCCATCGAATGCGTGACGTAAAGCACCGGCACACCGGATTCCGCCACCAGCCGCGATATGTATGGAAGCACCTGTGCCTTCGCGTCGTCATCAAGCCCGGCCAGCGGTTCATCCATGAACAGGATGTCCGGGGCCGACGCCATGGCCCGCGCCACGCTGACCCGCCGCGCCTCGCCCCCCGACAGGGTATGCGGACGCCGGTCCAGAAGCCCGCCAAGACCAAGCGCCTCGGTCAGGGCATGAATGGTGCCCGCCGGTACGCCGCGCCGCTTGGCGCCGTAGGCGATATTGTCGGCAACCGACATGTGATCGAAGAGCCGCCGATCCTGAAACACGAACCCGATACGCCTGTCACGCGGCGGCAGGTTCAGCGGCCCTTCCATCCAGACATTGTCGGCCAGCCGCGCGCGGCCTTCGACCCCACGCTCCAGCCCCGCAAGTGCGGACAGAAGCGTGGTTTTCCCGCTCCCACTGGGTCCGACCACCGCCGTGACACCCTCGGCCGGAATTTCAGCCGCCATCTCGAGGGTGAAGCTGCCACGGGTGAGGCGCAGATCGAAGCGAAGCTCAGCCAAGGGTCCGCGCCCCCCGCCCGTTCAGGATGTAAACCGCGACCAGAACGACAAAGGAAAAGGCCAGCAGGCCGCCCGACAAGATATGCGCACTGCGGTAATCCAGCGTTTCGACGGCGGTGAAAATCTCGATGGCGATCACGCGGGTCTGGCCGGGGATGTTCCCCCCGACCATCAGAACCACGCCGAACTCGCCCAGCGTATGCGCAAAGCTCAGCACCGCCGCCGTGAGAACGCCGCGCCGCGCGAGCGGCAGGGCAATCGTGCGAAACGCATCGCGTCGCGTCGCGCCCAGCGTTTCAGCGGCGGCAAGCGCATCACGTCCGACAGCGGCGAAGGCGGTTTGCATCGGCTGCACCGCGAAGGGCAGCGAATAGAGACACGAGGCGATGACGAGACCGGTGAAGGAAAAGGTCAGCGTCGTGCCGGTCAGGCTGAACCACAGAGCGCCGATGGGTGCTGTAGGGCTGAGCAGGACAAGCAGGTAGAACCCAAGCACCGTCGGCGGCAGCACCAGCGGCAATGTCGTCACCGCCTCGACCACGGGCCGGACCGATGAGCGCGTCGTCGCCAGCCACCAGGCCAGCGGCATGCCCAGCACAATCAGGATGATCGTGGTCGCCGTGGCAAGCTGAAGGCTTAGAAGGACGGCGGGCCAGAGGCTCACGTCGGGACCTCGTACCCACCGGCCTCGATGACCGCGCGCGCGGTCGGCCCGGCGAGCCAGTCGTAGAAGGCCTGTGCCACGGGGTTGGCCGCGCCTTTGTCCAGCAAGGCCGCGCCCTGACGCACCGGCATGTGCCGCCCCGCCATCTCGAACACCGTGATACCGAGATCGAGCTTGGGTAGCAGCGCCGCCGCGAGAAAGGCGCGGTCCGCATTGCCGGTGACAAAGATGCTGGCCGCCTGACCGACATTGTCGCCCATCAAAAGCTGTATCTGATCCGGCGTCAGACCATAGGACCCGATCACCTCCATCGCCGCCGCGCCATAGGGGGCAAGCGCGGGGTTGGCCAGCGCTACGCGCTGACCGATCAAAAGCTCCGCGGGATCATCCTCCGGCGCATCCCGCGCGACAAGCACGAGAGCGCCGACGGCATAGATGCGCGTGTCCACGGCCAAGCCGCCGACAAGCAGCGCCTCGGGCCGTTGCATATCGGCCGAAAGAAAGATGTCAAAGGGCGCGCCGGCCACGATCTGCGCATAAAGCCGCCCGGTGGAGCCATGGACCAGCGTGACCTCATGGCCGGTCTCGGCCTCGAACGCGGTTTCCAGCGCCTGTGACGTGGTCAGAAAATTCGACGCGACGGCAACCGTCACCGATGCCGATATCGCCGGCCCGGCCATCAGAACACTCAGGACCAAGCCCTTGAAAACTGTCGGTATCCACGTCATCGCGGCTGCATTAAGCGCACCAAGGGGTGCTTTTGCAAGGCTCCTGCCCCGCCGCGTGTCAAACCCGGTCGTCGGGCACGCTGTCTTGCCCGGACGGATCGGACAAGGGCGGGTCGGCAGGATAGACGCCCTGCTTCCAAGGCGGATGGAAAAACAGGCCCAGAAAGACGATGACGGCCCAGACCCCGGCCAGAAAGACCATGAGCGTGGCGGTCGAGGCGAAAAGCTCGTACCCGCAGTCACCGCATTCGCCATAGAGGAAGAAAAAGCGCCAGGATGAGATGACTAGAACCCCGGAAAACGCCAGAAGGATGGGCCCGCGAAACCGGACAAGCACAAGAGCGGGGAATCGCCACAACATGCGCCAGCCTAGCGCGGCACGGTGGCCGGAACAAATCTGCGTGTGATCGCAAGGGCCTGGTACCCGAGGCCGGACTCGAACCGGCACGCCTTGCGGCGGGGGATTTTGAATCCCCTGCGTCTACCATTCCGCCACTCGGGCCCTTGCGCGGCATTCTCTAGCGCGTCCTTGCACGCGCTCCAAGTGGAAACTCGCATGTCTCGCGGTCGAAGGGCGGTGGATGATTTTTCTGCGAAAAATCGCTTCTTGCCTTCGGCGAGGATATTTCCGGCCAGAAGAAGCAGTCACCAGCGACCGGTTGCCGAAAGCCAGAGCAGGCCGGTCCGGCGCCGAAACTCGGACGGTGGCAGGGTGCCAGCCGCCACACGGGATGGATCGCTGGCCGCACGCTGCAGGATCGCCGGGGCGCGCCAGCCTGCGAAAAGCGCGGGATGGGCCGGTTTCGGTAGGCCGTGGCGCGACCGGCGCGCGCGGGCGAGACGTGCAAGCCCGTCGCGAGCGAGCCCCTGAATGGCGCCGGGCCGCCCATCAACGAGCGGGAGACGTCCCCGCGCCTCATAGGCAGGAATGGCCAGAAACCACGCGGCCAGCCCCGCGCCCCAAGCATAATCGCGCACGATGCCTTCGGTCTCGTCCGGCGCGCCGAGCGCGCGCGCAATGGCCCAGATCAGATCGCCAGACGTGGCGTCGAGATGGGATGCGAAGGCCGTCTCATCGTCGAACGGGTCCTTGTAGATGTCCCAGCGCCGTGCGGCGACCGCGCGGTCGAGAAGTGCAGCACCGGTTGGATCAAGCACCTCGGCCAGCGGCGTGACCACTTCGTGCCGCCGTGGCGGGGTGCCGTTTGAGATCTCTTCCAGCGCGTCGCGCCACCATTGCAGACGCATCTCGGCGATCATCGGTTCTTCGGTGACCCAGGGCGCGCGCGCCACCTCGAGGTTGAAGGCGTAGAGCGGGAAAAGAACGCGGCGCGCTTCGGGTGGCGCGGCCATGGTGGCGGCGAAGCGGTCGGGATCGCCGCGCTGGACGAGATCGGCGCAGGCCTGAAGCGTCATTTCGGATAGGCCACGAATTGGAGATACCCGGTCTCGCCCCTGACCGCGCGCCATTGATCGATCTCAGCCTGGGCCGCATCGAGAACCTTTGTCATCGCCGGGCCCGCTGATGCGCGCCATTCCGAGACGCGCTGTTCCATCGGAGTGTAATAAGCCTCCCACGCGTTAACGGGCAGGCGCGTGGCGAGGTGGATGTCGTAGCCCGCCACGCGCACGGCGTCGCAGAGATCGGCCTCGTTCATCACGCTCGCGTCCTCACCGTCCCAGAACGCGCGGGCGGCGTCGGACGGCGTGTCTGTGAAAAAGGCCGGGTGCGAAAAGATCAAGGCGCCGCCGGGGGCCAGCGCGGCGCGAAACACGGCCAGACCGTCCGGCAGGCCCATGAAATAAAGCGCCCCAGCGCACCAGATCAGGTCGAAAGGTCCCGTCAGATCGTGCATATCCTGCACCCGGGCGGTGACGCGAGCGTCCCCGGCGTGGCGCGCGCGGGCTTTGTCGATGAACGAGGCGTGGGTGTCGATGGCGGTCACGTGCCCCTCTGGCGCCCAGTCGAGCAGACCGGCGATGTCGGCACCGGTGCCGCAGCCGGCGTCGCAGATACGCTGATCGCGCCCAACCCCGACTACCATCAACGCGGCCTGAAGGCTGGCCCGATCCCCCGGGCCCTGACGGGGAAGGCTCTCTTGAAACGTAAAGAACGCCTCGGGCTCTGTCATGCGGACGCGGCCCCGTCGCGGATAAGCTTCCAGGTGATGGCATCGAGCAGCGCCTCGAACGAGGCGTCGACGATGTTGGGGCTGACGCCGACCGTGGCCCAACGGCGGCCCTGGCTGTCTTCGCTGTCGATGACGACGCGGGTGACGGCCTCGGTCCCGCCCTGGGTGATGCGGACCTTGAAGTCGACAAGGCGCATGTCGTCGATATGGGGCTGATAGGGGCCGAGGTCCTTGGCCAGCGCCTTGGCCAGCGCGTTCACCGGGCCACGGTCCGAGCCGGTTTCGTCCATGGACTCGCTGACCGATAACATCTTGTTATCGCCCACCTTCACGACCACCACGGCCTCGGACAGGCTGACCATGCGGTCATACTTGTTCTTGCGGCGTTCGACGGTGACCTTGTAGCGCTTGACCTCAAAAAACCGGGGGAGTTGGCCGAGTTCTTCGCGCGCCAGAAGTTCGAACGAGGCTTGCGCGGTGTCGTAGCTGTACCCCTCGGCCTCGCGGTCCTTCACACGGTCGAGGATGCGCGCGAGCGCCGGATCGCCCTTTCTCGCGGTGATTCCCATTTCGGTCAGACGGCGGATGAGGTTCGATTGACCGGCCTGATTGGACATCGGAACAATGCGTTCGTTTCCAACGGCTTGCGGGTTGATGTGTTCGTATGTCGTGGGGTCTTTGAGGATCGCGCTGGCGTGCAGTCCCGCCTTGTGCGCGAAGGCCGAGGCGCCGACGTAAGGCGCGCTGCGCAGCGGCACGCGGTTGAGGATATCGTCAAGCTGGCGACTGGCGCGGGTGAGCGTTTGCAAGGCGTCGGTGCCGACCCCGATCTCGTACTGACTGGCGTAAGGCTCCTTGAGAAGCAGTGTCGGGATCAGTGTTGTGAGGTTGGCGTTTCCGCAGCGTTCGCCAAGGCCGTTGAGCGTGCCCTGGATCTGGCGCGCCCCCGCGTCGACGGCGGCAAGCGAGCCCGCGACGGCATTGCCGGTGTCGTCATGGGTGTGGATGCCAAGGTGATCGCCGGGGATGCCGGACACGATAACATCGCCCGTTATCTTGTTGATTTCACTTGGAAGTGTGCCGCCGTTGGTGTCGCAGAGCACGACCCAGCGGGCGCCAGCGTCAAAGGCCGCTTGCAGGCAGGAGAGCGCGTAGTCGGGGTTGGACTTGTAGCCGTCGAAGAAATGCTCGGCATCGAACAGCGCCTCGCGCCCATTGGCGGTGAGGTGGCGGATCGAGGCGGCGATGTTGTCGCGGTTTTCATCGAGCGTTACGCCAAGGGCGGTCTCGACGTGGAAGTCGTGGGTTTTTCCAACAAGGCAGATCGATTTTGTGTTGGCATTCAAGACACTTGCGAGGACTTCATCATTCTCGGCAGAGCGGCCGGTGCGCTTGGTCATACCAAAGGCGGTGAAGGTCGCGCGGGTTGTCGGCGGGGCGTCGAAAAAGGCGTCGTCGGTGGGGTTCGCACCGGGCCAGCCGCCTTCGATATAGTCGATGCCGAGGCTGTCGAGCATGTCGGCGATGGCGTGTTTTTCAGGGGTGGAAAACTGCACGCCCTGCGTCTGCTGGCCGTCGCGAAGGGTGGTGTCGAAGAGGGAAAGACGGGTGCGGGTCATGGGGCAACCTTCGCGAGATTGGGGGCGCACATTGCGTACACAACCCGTACACAAGGCGTACACAGGCGGGTGTACGTTTTTGAGAGCGCTGATTGGACGCTACGCAGGTGCAGTGTCCCGCGCGGGCCATCGGCTCGGGCGTCGCCTTTGGTCATTTGCAGCCAAAGGCGGGTCATTTCAGTGCCTCCAGCTTCGCGGGGTCAAGCGCGGTCCCACTTTCCAGTTTGGCCTGCGGACCGTCCGGAGTGGCCATCAGAAAAACCCCCATCTCGCCCAAAGCCGTCTTGATCCGGTCCGCACCCTGATAGTCTTTCGCGTCGCGCAGCCCCTGCCACTTCAAGAGCAGGTCACTCAGCAATTCCTGCGCTTCAGACAGATCGGTCTCACCTGATACCGACACCCCGACCATCAAAGGCTCGTCCTTTCGAAACCAGTCGACGGCCTCGGCCGGAGGCAGGCCGATCAACAACATCGCCGCCTTGAGATAGGGCGCGGAGAGCGAATTCATCTCGGTCAGGGCAAGGTGCGTGTTCAGGTCATCGGCCAGCGCGTCGATAACGCGTGCGGGCACGACCTTCGCGGCGTCCACACCGTCGGTCTTGCGAAACCAGCTGGTCAGCCGCTTTTCCGCCTCGTCCCGCTTCTTCTCGGTCCAGTCCATCGGCTTGCGGTAATGGGTCGACAGCATCACAAAGCGGATCACCTCGCCCGGCACACCCTGTTCCAACAGGTCATGCACGGTGAAGAAGTTGCCCAGGGACTTCGACATCTTCTTGCCCTCGACCTGCAGCATCTCGTTATGCATCCAGACCTTCGCGAACTCCCCCTCGGGATGAGCGCATCGCGATTGGGCGATCTCGTTTTCATGATGCGGGAACATCAGGTCGTTGCCGCCGCCGTGAATGTCGAAGGTGTCCCCCAGCAAGGCGCGGGACATCGCCGAGCATTCGATATGCCAGCCCGGACGCCCCCGGCCCCAGGGGCTGTCCCACCCCGGCTGATCGTCCGTGGACGGCTTCCAGAGGACGAAATCCATCGGGTTCTTCTTGTAGGGCGCGACCTCGACACGCGCCCCGGCGATCATGTCATCGACCGAGCGGCCCGAAAGCTTGCCATATCCCTCTTTCCAACTGTCCACGGCGAAAAGCACGTGGCCCTCGGCGGCATATGCGTGGCCGCGCGCGATCAACGCCTCGATCATCGCCACCATTTCGGCGATGTAATCGGTCGCATGGGGTTCCTTGAACTGCGGATCGTCGCGATAATCCACGCCCAAGGCGGCCATATCCTCGTGAAACCAGCCCAGCGTCGTGCGCGTCAGCTCGTCGATGCCGATGCCACGCTCTTTCGCGCGGTCGATGATCTTGTCTTCGATATCGGTGATATTGCGCACATAGGTGACATGCTCGGCCCCGTAGACTTCGCGCAAGAGCCGGTAAAGCACGTCGAAGACCAGCACGGGCCGCGAATTGCCCAGATGCGCGCGGTCATAGACCGTGGGACCGCAGACATACATCCGCACGTTTTGCGCATCCAGCGGTTCGAACCGCTCCTTGCGGCGCGTGGCGGTGTTATAGAGCGTGATTTCGGTCATCTCAGGGTCCTTCAGGCACATGGGCAGGCACGGCGGCGCCCGCGGGCTTTAGCAACTTCGACTGAGAGAGAAAAGAAGACCGGCCCGCGTGACGTGTGTCAGCGAATAATGCAGCAGGGAATGATGCAAAGGGC
>JABDPT010000026.1 GCA_013042605.1 Paracoccaceae bacterium | reverse complement strand
ACGAAGTCGATCTCGCTGAGCCACGGTACCTCTGGCAGGCGTGCGTCGGCTGGGCTCCAGTTCGCGCGGGCGGTCACCGGATCGAGGTGATGGCGGACCATCGCCTCTAGCGTCGGGTAAGCGCCGTTATGGCCATAGGGCGCTGTCAGCGCGACGTTGCGCAGGGCCGGGGTGCGGAAGCGATAGGCATCCTCAAGCCGGTTGCTTTCGCCCATACGGCCGACGTCGCGGGCATAAGGGTCGAACTTGCGGGTGCGGCCGGGGCCGAAGGCGGGCAGGGCGAGGGCGTGGAACTTCTGATCGGACAGCAGCGGACCGGAATGGCAGGAGGCACAGCTGGCCGCGCCGAAGAACAGGTCTTTCCCGGCTTTCGCTTCCTCTGACAAGGCGCTGGCATCGCCCGACAAATAGGCGTCAAACGGGCTGTCGTGGTTGCGCCACTCATGGGCCATGAAGGCGCCAAGCGCATTGGCGATCTCGACGATCGTCACCTCTTCGGGGGCGTCGATATGGTCGAAGGCGTCGACGAACATCGCGCCATATTCCGGGATCACGCGCACGCGCTTGGCGATGATCGGCCAGGCGGCGTCGATGCGGTCATGGACCGCGCCCGCGACCTCGTTTTCCCTGGGGTTGCCGGCCATCTCGAATTGCGCGGTCAGCGGAAAGAGCGCCTGTGCCGACAGGATGTCGTTAAGGCCTTCGGGCAGCCATTCCTCGGCGGGGCTGTTGAAGCCGTTGCCATAGATGTCGGAGACCGACAGGCGGCCATCGTGAAACATGACCGTGACATCGCGGTGGCCGAGGTTCCAAGGAGCCGGCGCATTCCGGGGGATGCGCTTGCGGATACGCGCGTCGCCGGTGCCAGCGGTGCGCTTTGGCCCCACGCCGATCCCGCCTTCGCCGATGCCAAGGCTAAGCCCGTCGCCGCCCGCGTGATCGTGGTGGTGACAGGTGCCGCAGGAAATGTTGCGGTTGCCCGAGAGGATTTTGTCATAGAAAAGAAGCTGGCCGATCCTGGCCTGATCACTATCGACCGGACGGAAATCGGCATCCGTCAGCGGTTTGGGCAGGCTCTCGGCCCCGGCGCGCAGGGCAAGGCAGAGGAGACACGCAAGATGGGCAAACGCACGCAGCTTCATGCGCTTATGTTCGCGGCTTTCGCCGCACTTGCAAGCCCTGCAGGGGCCGAAATCGAAGCGGCGCGCGATCTAATGGAAGCGGGCCGCTTTGCCGAGGCGATGGAGGCGTTCAAACCCGCCGCGCGGTCTGGCAACGCCGATGCAGAGGAACTGATCGGCGTGATGTATGCGCTGGGCCTTGGGGTCGAGCGGGACGACGAGCGGGCGTTCGAATGGTACCTGCGTTCGGCCATGAAGGGGCATCCCGGCGCGCAATCGGGCGTGGGCTGGTATTACGAGGTCGGGCGCGGCATGCCTGCGCCGGATCTGACGCGGGCTTATATGTGGTATGTGCTGTCGGCCATCGGCGGTGATCCGGACGCGGCCATCAGTCAGGAAGAGGTGCGTAAGAAGATGACGCCGGAACAGATTGAAAAGGCTCATATTCTCGTCGATGATTATCGCGGTTGGATGTATCCGTTCCGCTAGGCCCGAAAGGCGTTTTTGATGACCCGGATCACGGCGGCGGTGTTCGACAAGGACGGCACGCTATTCGACTTTCAGGCAAGCTGGGGCGCGTTTGCCCTGTCTTTCATCGACCAGTTGGCGCGGGGCGATGCGGTGCAGCGTGCGGTGCTGGCGGATGTGATCGGGTTCGACCTCGACACCGGCAGGTTCCTGCCGCACAGCGTGGCAATCGCGGGCACGAGCGAGGATCTTGCCGATGCGGTGGTACCCTATCTGACAGATGGTCCGTCACGTTCGGCCCTGATCGCGCATCTCACCACCGCGGCCTTGGATGTCGAGATGCAACCGGCAGTGCCGCTTGCGCCTTGTCTTGATGGTTTGGCGCAACGCGGGCTGGCGCTTGGGCTCGTGACCAACGACTCTGAACAAGGTGCACGGGTGCATCTTGAGCATTCTGGCATTCTGGCGGCGTTCGGATTTGTGGCCGGATACGATAGCGGTCACGGCGCCAAGCCGTCGCCCGGGCCGTTGCTGGCCGCGCTGTCCGCGTTCGGAACCGCGCCGGACAGGGCGGTGATGGTCGGCGACAGCACCCATGATCTTATCGCGGGCCGCGCGGCCGGGATGTGGACGGTGGGCGTTCTGACGGGGATCGCCGCGACCGACGAGCTTGCCCCCTATGCCGATGCCGTCTTGCCCGATATCGGCCATTTGCCCGGCTGGCTTGACGCGCGATAGGGCCAGAAGCCCCTGAAAAACGACACAACCGGTCGCTTTTTTCGCCGCAACCCCGCGCGGCCCCTCGCAATCTGTTTTCAGGTCATATGGGAGAGGCTCATGTCAGATACGGCAACGCGGCGGCGGCGCTCAGGCGGGCGCGCGGGCAATGCGGACCGCCGGGGTGGGGCGGTGCTGGAGCAGCGGCCATGGCAGATCCCGGTCAACACCGATGCGCCGACCGAACCCCTAAGCCCTGAGGGCGTGGCCGCGATCCACGATGCGGCGATGCGCATTCTCGAAAACATCGGGATCGAGTTCCTGAACGAAGAGGCCCTGGCGATCTTCAAGGACGCGGGCTGTACCGTCGACGGCGCCAATGTCCGGATGAGCCGCGACTGGGTGATGGAGATGGTGGGCCGCGCCCCGTCGAGTTTCACCCTGACCCCGCGCAATCCCGACCGGGTTTTGCCGATCGGCGGTCAGCATCTTCTCTTTGGCAATGTCTCGTCCCCGCCGAATTATTGGGATCTGACGACCGGCAAGGTGCCGGGCACGCGAGAACACTGCCAGAACCTTCTGAAACTGACGCAATATTTCAACTGCATCCATTTCGCCGGGGGCTATCCGGTAGAGCCGGTGGATATTCACCCCTCGGTCCGGCATCTGGATGTTCTTTTCGACAAGCTGACGCTCAGCGACAAGGTCATGCACGCCTACAGCCTTGGCAAGGAACGCGTGGAAGACGTGATGGAGATGGTGCGCATCGCCGGTGGCCTGACCGAGGAAGAGTTTCAGGCGACCCCGCGGATGTATACCAACATCAACTCGACCTCACCGCTCAAGCACGACCACCCGATGATCGACGGGTGTTTGCGCATGATCCGGCGCAAACAGGCGGTCGTGGTGACGCCCTTCACGCTGGCGGGTGCCATGGCGCCGGTGACGATGGCAGGGGCGGTGGCGCTTTCGATTGCCGAAGCGCTTTGTGCGATTGCGCTTTTTCAGTACGTTGCGCCGGGATGCCCCAGCGTGATCGGGACCTTCACGTCGAATGTGGACATGAAATCGGGCGCGCCCGCCTTTGGCACGCCGGAATACATGCGCGCGACGCAGATGACGGGCCAGATGGCGCGATTTTACAGGCTGCCGCTGCGGTCGTCGGGTGTCTGTGCCGCGAATGTGCCGGACGGGCAGGCGATGTGGGAAACCTCGAACAGTCTTTGGGCGGCGGTGCAATCGCGCACCAACATGGTCTATCACGCCGCTGGCTGGCTTGAGGGCGGGCTGATCGCAAGCCCCGAGAAGTTCATCATGGATTGCGAAGTGCTGAACATGATCGGGCGCTATTTCGATGACGCGGTGACGGCGACGACCGAAGCCGATCTGGCGGTGGACGCGATTGCCGAGGTGGTCGGTACCGGGCATTTCTTCGGCCTTCAGCATACGCAGGACCGATACACCGAGGCGTTCTATCAGCCCTTCGTGTCGGACTGGCGCAATTACGAAGGCTGGGATCTGGCCGGCGGGGTCTGGACGGCCGAGCGCGCGCATGGGCTTTACAAAGAGATCATCGCGTCCTTTGAGCCGCCACCGATGAACAGCGGCATTCGCGACGATCTGGCCGAGTTCGTGGCGCGGCGCAAATCCGAAGGCGGGGCCCCCACCGACTTCTGAGACGATTTGGCCCGATTATTCCCCCTCCCTCGCGCGGGCGTGGCGCGTTAGGCTTTGGCGGGAAGGACGCGTAACGATGTCGATGCTGACCGAAATATTCCGCGTGCGCGGCATGCTTGCGCTTGCTGGGGCACTGGCGGGTCTGTCTTTGTGGCTCTTGGCCGAGGTGCTGCCGGATGTGACGGAAAACGACCGTCTGGTTCTGGCGCTGTCGGCCTTTTGCGTGGGTACGTTCACGATCTTTCTGGCCATCACCGGGCCGCTGCCCTCACGCAAGGCGGCCCCGGCTGCGGCGGTGATCGGGCTGGTGCTGGCGGTGCTGGCATATACAGCGAGCCTGCGGTTTGACGCGGTGCAGCCCTTTATAGAAACCCTTCATCCGATCTTTGCACTGGCGCTCTGCATCGCGTTGCCGATCCCGTTTCTGGTTGCGGGGTTGTCACCCGGGGGTGGCTGGCTTGATTACCCGAAGCTTTTCGATGCGGCGTGGAACACCGTTGTTCGCACGATAGCGTCGCTTCTCTTTCTGGGGGCGGTCTGGGGGGTGATCGCTCTGAGCGTCGCCCTGCTCGGGCTGGTCGGGGTCGAGATCATCGAGGACCTGCTTGATATCGAACCCGTGCCCTATCTGTTAAGCGGTCTTGTACTGGGCCTTGGTATCGGTGTGGCCGACGAACTGGCGGAATATGTCTCCCCCAAGCTGATCCTGCGCTTGTTGCGGCTTCTGGTGCCGGTGGTTCTGGTCGTCACGCTCATCTTTCTGGTGACCCTTCCGTTCCGGGGGGTGTCGGGGCTTTTCGGAACCTTGTCGGTCGCCGCCACGCTGATCGCCATGGCGTTTGCGGTCGCCACATTGGTCAGCACCGCGATCGACCGCGACGACGCATCGGCGGTGCAGGGCCGTTGGATGCGCATGGCGACCCGGATGCTGTCGCTGATGTTGCCGGTACTCGCGGCGTTCGCGGTTTATTCGGTGTCAGAGCGTGTGGGGCAATATGGCTGGTCGCCCGACCGGCTGGCGGCGATGAGCGCGTCGGTTCTGATGGCGGCCTATGGCCTTACCTATGCCGGGGCGGTTCTGGCGCGGCGCGAATGGATGGGGCGCATTCGCCAGGCTAATGGGCTGGTCGCGCTTGGGGTTCTGTTTCTGGCGACGGCGTGGCTGACCCCGCTGCTCAACCCGCAGCGACTGGCCGCGCAAAGCCAGATCGCGCGCTATGCCACGGGGCAGGTCACGGCCGATGAATTGGATTTGTGGTCCATTGGTCGGGAATGGGGGCGACCGGGAGAGGCCGCGATCGAGGTGATGGCGCAGATGGAGACGCCGGAACAGGCGCGGTTGATCGAACGTCTGGCAGCGCTGGAACAAGCGGGCGGACGCTATGCCTTCGAGACCTCCGTGCCGCCCGCGCAGATGCAGGCCACCATAGCCGCAGTACGCGCGGCGATCAGCGTGCTGCCCGACGGGGCAGAGGTGCCGGAAGCGGTTTTCGCGGCGCAATCGAACCAGACATTGGAAAACTGGCAGGCCGCCTGCGACCGCAGAACGCCCGAGGATCGGTCGGGATGCATCGCGCTGCGTGCCGATCTGCTTCCCGAGGCGGAAGGCGATGAGACGCTGATGTTCTTCATGTTCTCCGAGCGTTTCGTGCAGGCCGTCGCCTTTGGCAGTGACGGCGGCGATGTCGGCCGCTTTGGACCGACCTGGGTGAATGATGATCCGGCGCTCACCTCTAGCCCGGGGATGATCGACCGTATCGCTTCGGGCCAGTTCTCCATCGGGCCGACGCGGCGCAATGCGCTGAGCCTTGGCGAAAGCGAGCTGATTTTGCTGCCGTGACGGCGGAAGAATTTGCCGCTTGTCAAACCCTTTGCCCTAAACCCCGTGCCCAAAGCTTAAGGGGAAAAGCGATGCATGGCCTTGTAAACAAGGCGATCGAATTCTTTGTGCGCGACACCTACGGGGACGCGGCCTGGACTTCGGTGGTGCGGCGAACGGGTGTGGAGGTGTCGTCTTTCGAGGCGATGCTAAGCTATGATGACGCGGTGACCGACGCGCTGCTGGTCGCAGCGGCGGGTCATCTGGCAAAACCGCGCGACGCGATTCTGGAAGATATCGGGATTTACGTCGTATCGCATCCCGACGTGACCGCCCCGCGCCGCCTGCTTCGGTTTGCCGGGGCCACGTTCGAGGATTTCCTTGGCTCGCTTGAGGCGTTGCCGGATTGGGTGCGCCTGGCCCTGCCGGACCTGCACCTGCCGCCGATGAGGCTCAGCACGCTCGACGATGGCGGGGTGCGCCTTGTCTGTGGGTCGTTCTTTGACGGGTTCGGGCATGTCATCGTCGGCCTGCTTCAGGCGATGGCGGATGAATACGGTGCCTTGGTCACGATCACGCATGAAGGGCGCGTCGCGGAGGGAGAGGCGGTGCATATCTATCTGCACGTGCCGCATTTCAGCGAAGGGCGATCCTTCCAACTGACGCATTACGCCTGATGGGAACAGCGTCGCATCCCCGGTCGCCGGGTGTCGCCTTGCCGTTTTCCGCGTTGGACCGGCTTATGCCGATGCATCTGGTGATCTCTGCCAACGGAACGCTGCGCCATGTCGGGCCAACGGTTCAAAAGCTTCTTGGCGACGGTGCGGTGTCGGGCGTGCCCTTCTTTTCGCTGTTCGACGTGCGAAATCCGCACGGTGTCGACACCATGGCGCAGCTTCGCGCGGTGGCCCAAAGACCCCTTCGGCTTGAAATCAGGAACGGGCCAGCCGCAATCATGACCGGGCTTGTCGTCGAGGCGGGAGAAGACGGCGACTTGGTGTTGAACCTGTCTTTCGGGATCGCGACCGTCGATGCACTTCGCGAAACCAACCTGACCAGCGGCAACTTTGCCGCGACCGATCTGACGGTCGAGATGCTGTACCTGAGCGAGGCGCAGGCTGTCGCGATGGCCGAGTGGCGCAAGCTGAGCAAGCGATTGAACCATGCCAAGAGCCGGGCCGAGCGTGCGGCGAACAGTGACCCGCTGACCGGTCTGTCCAACCGGCGCGCGCTTGAGGCCGAGATTGCGCAGTTGCTTCAGCAGAGCGAGGCCTTTTCGGTGATGCTGATCGATCTGGATCACTTCAAACAGGTAAACGATACGCTCGGCCATGTGGCCGGGGACGATGTCTTGCGCGCGGTGGGCGGCATCCTGCGCGACGGGACGCGTCATGACGATATGGTTGCGCGCCTGGGCGGGGATGAATTTGTCGTGCTCTTTGCGGGTCTGACCGACCGGGGCCAGCTGAGCGATATCGTGGACCGTATCCTTGCCCGCCTGGATCAGCCCATTCGATTGGGCGATCACTCGATCCGCGTGTCGGCGAGCATGGGAATTGCGATATCATCGCACTTTGCGGACCCGGATTTGCAGGTGCTCATGCAGGAAGCCGACCGGGCACTTTACACGTCGAAACATGCGGGCCGGGCGCGGTTCACCATTGCGGCCGGGTGCGACGGGTAAGGTATCGCTGTTTCTTTTCGGGCTTTGGCTGTGATCAAGGTTGAGACGCCGGATGGAGTAGGACCCTTTCTCCACCCGGCTGCCCAACGCCCCCCGGTTCAACCTCAAGACGGCTCTTCCGGACACTCGTTACTTGCATCCGATTTAATGGGCACGGATGCGATGAGGCCTGTGTACCGCGCAGATCAGGGCGCGATTAAGACCGGTTCAGTGAAGAAAGAGAGCATGAATTGGAAACACCGGGATGCCGTAGCGGTGGATGCGGGGAAATGGTGCGTCGTGGCCCCTGGTTTTCATCTGGGCGCACGGATCGGCTTCGGTAAAAGTTTCTGTTTTTCAGATGGTTGACGTGATGGTCAGCCGCCAGCAGGCCCAGTTAAGACAGCGTTAACGAATAAGGCAGGGCAGCCTTCTTTGGATTGTCCTGGAAACGGCAACATTCTGTTCACCCTGAACCAGACGCAACATTCGACGATATCGTGCCGATGTTGGGGTGATCACGACAGCATTCACAACATGTAGTGGCCGATCGGGGGAATCAGCGACAGCTGAAAACGCGATAGGGTTAAAGAGGTGTTCCGTCGAATTGGGCAAGCGCGATGCCCGCGGCTTCAAGCGCGCCGCGGGTCTTTCGGGCGATTTCAACGGCCTCTGCCGTGTCACCGTGCAAACAGATCGTGTCGATCCGTGCCGGGATATGCGCGCCGCTTTGCGTGATGATCGCGCCCGCGCGCACCATGTCCACAATGCGCTGGCTGGCAAGGTCCGGGTCGTGGATCACGGCGCCCGGCAGGCTGCGATCAACGAGGGTTGCGTCGTCATTATAGGCGCGATCGGCGAAGATCTCGCAGGCGGCGCGGCAGCCGATTTGCCGGGCGGCCGACTGTTGCGCGGTGCCGGCAAGCACCATGACGATGATGTCGGGGGCCACCGCCAGGGCGGCGCGATAACAGGCCAGCGCCAGCGCTTCATCCTCGGAGGCCATGTTGGCCAGCGCGCCGTGCAGCTTGAGGTGACGCAGTTCAGCGCCCGCGGCGCGGGCCATCGCTTGCGCCGCGCCAAGCTGGTACTGGACGAGGTGGCCAAGGCTTTCATGCGCCACAGACATGCGCCGCCGGCCAAAGCCCTGAAGATCGGCGAAACCGGGATGCGCGCCGATGCCGACACCGTTTTCCTGCGCCGCACGCATGGTGTCGGCCATCACGTCCCAGTCCCCCGCATGCGCGCCACAGGCGATATTGGCCGAGGTGACGATACCCAGAAGGCTTTTGTCGTCGCCCATCACCCACGGGCCAAAGCTTTCGCCCATGTCGGCATTCAGATCGACGGTTGCGGTCATGCTCAGGCCCTTTCCAGATCGTCCCCGGCGGTGGCGCCGTCGATCAGTTGATACGCCAGAAGATCGGCGATGTCGTGTGGGTTGCGGATCAGCGGTTCCACGGTCGTGTGCAGGCGGGCGCGGCGCTGGGCCTCGGCGGTCTCGACCGCGACGGCATCCTCCAACAGCAGGAACTGAAAGCGGAAGGTCGCCCCCGGCGCGGCTTGAACGACACGCGGCAGGTCGCAAGGCAGGACCGATCCGATGCGGGGATACCCCCCGGTGGTCTGGCATTCCGAAAGCAGGATGAAGGGCGTGCCATCACCGGTGATCTGGATATCGCCCGGGACAATGACCTCGGACAGCACGGTCAGGCCGGTTTCGGTATGAAACCCTTGGCCATCGGGCAGAATGCGCGCACCCATGCGGTTGCCGCGCGCATCGCGTCGGAAGGTCGTGGCTTCGAACCGGTCCCGTTCCGCAGGCGCGAATACGTTTGTTTGCAGGCTGGGCACGACGCGGATCAGGCCGCCATCGAGCCGGGGCTCCGGGGTCAGGCGAAGGCCCACCGGCGCGGCCTTGCTGTCGGGTCCAATAGGCAGGTGCGTTCCGGGCGTGAGAGGCGCGTCTATTCCCGCCGCAAGATGTGCACTGCGCGCACCGAGTTTCGGCTGGGTCTGCACGCCGCCGCCGACATGCAAATAGCCGTAGACGCCCCTGGTCGCGGCGCCGATGGTCAGGCGCGCGCCAATCGGCAGGCGGTGAATGGCGTTCCACTGGATTGCGGTGCCGTCGATATGCGCGCGCATGACGGCGCCGGTCAGGGCGATACGCATATCATCCGTCGCCTCGAACTCACCACCCGCACCGGCCATCTCAAGTGCGGCGAACCCGGTGTCCTGCCCCAGAAGCGCCGCCCCTTCGGCAAGGGCCAGCCGGTCGGCGGCCCCGCCGCGCGAAAGGCCAAAGGCAAGGTAGCCGGGGCGGCCCGTGTCCTGCACCGTGACGCCCGGCCCGGCCTTGCGCAGGATCAGGGCGCGGGTCATATGAGAGCCTCGGACACCGCGCCACCATCGGGGTCGCCCGACATGTTCGACAGGGTTTCGGGTGAGGTGGGTTCGAAGAGCACCTCGTCACCGGGTCGCAGCACGAAAGGCGTGTCGCTTTCGGGCCGGAACAGCCGCAACGCGGTCTGGCCAATATGCCGCCAGCCCGTCGGCGTGGTGACCGAGAATAGCACAAGCTGGCGGATTGCGACGGTCAGCGCCCCGGCGGGGACCTTGTCGGTCAGTTGGGTCTGGCGGGGAATGTTCCAATGCTCGGGCAATTCGCCGAGATAGGGCATTCCGAGCGAAAACCCGATGGTCTGCACGCGCACGCGGGCGGTCGAGATTTCGGCAATCGCCTGTTCTGCGGTCAGGCCGGCGGCGGATGCGGCCTCGTCAAGCTGCGGGGCAAGGTCGGTGCCATAGACGGTCGGCACGCGCCAAAGCTTGCGGCCGGCGGGCAGGGGGGCCTTGAACCAGTCTTGCGTGGACAGCAGGGCTTGCAGATCGGCGGTCACCGCGTCATGCGATTTCCACGTCAGGTCGAAGCGCAGATAGGTCGACACAAGCGAGGTTGCGGTTTCTTGCACCCCCGCCCATCCTGCGCCTTCGAGAGCGGCGCGAAAGGCGAGGGCGGCGCGGTTGGCCGGTTCGTTCAGGCGGTCACCGAAACTGACCAGCAGACCGTCAACCCCGACCGTGCGGATCTGTGGCCAGCCTGTCCTGGCGATGTCACTGCGGGCTGTGGCGGACATGCTGCGGACGGATCATTGCAACGCGTTGGGCAGGTAAAGCGCGATTTGCGGGAAGGCGATGAGGGCCACGACCATCAACAGCATCGCAATCACATAAGGGATCGCGCCCAGCATGACCTCGCTCATCGTGCCGGACTTTCGCGCGCCCTGCACCACGTAAAGGTTAAGGCCCACCGGCGGCGTGATCAGCGCCATTTCGATAAGCACGATCATCAGGATGCCGAACCAGATCGGGTCGAACCCCTGTTCGATGACCAGCGGTACGATAATCGGGATGGTCACGACCATGAGCGACAGGGTCTCGATGAAGAAACCCAGAACGATGTAGATGCAGACAACGACAAAGATTGTCATCAGCGGGGTCAGGCCCATGCCGCCGAGGAACTCCTGCAGCTCGCGGCCAAGGCCGGCCGAGGCGAGGGTGAAGTTCAGGAAGGACGCGCCGATGATGACGAGCATGATCATCGAGGTGATCTTGATCGTGCCGAGGATCGCCTCGCCGAACATCGAAATGCTCACCCCACCGAACATCGCGGCGATGGCGACAGCGCCCGCGACGCCCACTGCGGCGGCTTCGGTGGGCGTGGCCCAGCCCTTGTAGATCGTGCCGATGATCACCGTGAACAGGACGATGATCGGCACCAGATGCACCAGCGCGCGCAGCATGTCCGGAAAAGGAAAGACCCGGCGTTCGCCGCCCAGGCTTGGGCGGATCGTGCAGATGATCATGGTGATCACGATAAAGCCAAGTGCCAGGGCAAGGCCCGGGATCAGGCCCGCGAGGAAAAGCTGCGGGATCGAGGTTTGGGTGAGAAACCCATAGACGATCAGATTGATCGAGGGCGGGATCATGATGCCCAGCGTGCCACCGGCGGCAATGGCGCCGGAAAAGAGCTTGGGATCATAGCCGAGCTTTTCGGCTTGCGGCATGGCGACGGTGGCCACGGTGGCGGCGGTGGCCACCGAGGAACCGGAGGTCGCCGAAAAAATCGTGGCGGTGGCGACATTGGCATGGACAAGCCCGCCGGGCATCCAGCTGACCCAGCGGTCGAGTGCGGCATAGGTCCGGGTGGCGATACCGCTGCGCACGAGGATTTCGCCCAGCAGCACGAAGAACGGTATGGCGATCAGCGTGGCGTTGTTCGAGGTCGACCAGACAAGGTTGCCAAGCCCGCGGATCAGCGGGAAGGGGCTGAAGAACGTGTCGATCCCGAAGCCCAGCAGGAAAAGGACGATGCCCACAGGGATCGACAGGCTGAGGAGCGCGAGCAGGCCGATGGAAACATAGGTGATCACGACAGGCTCTCCTCTTCACCGAAGGCGCCGATGGCGGCCTCGGAGTCGTCGAACCGGCCTTGCAGGACCAGAAGAAGCGCTGCGATGAAGGTAAGCCAGGCCACGATGGCGAACCAGACCCAGCCCGCGAACCACGGCGCCTGCACCAGCGCCAGCGGCGTTTCGAGCGGGGTGTTCGCGCGCGAGCTGTTGTCAAGCGATCGCGCCAGCACCGGCCAGCACCGGACCGCGATCAGCGTGATCGTGGCCGAGAGCACCAGCATGGCGAAAAGATCGAAGGCCGCGCGGATCTTGGGGCCCGCGCGGCTGCGCAGGATGTCGATGCGCACATGTCCCAGTTCCAAAAGCGCATAGCCCATGCCCCAGGACGTGGCGATGGCCATGACATATCCGCTGATCTCATCCGTGCCCCCGAAGGACGACCCCAATTGCCGCAGAACGATATCGGCCAGCACCACCGCCGCACAGGTCAGCAGCATGATCCCCACAAGGATCGCCACCCACCGGTTGAGCGTGCGCAGTTTTGACAGGATGTCCTGGGCCATTGGGGTCTTTCCGGGGTCAGAGGATCAGTTGGTTGCGATAGAGACGCCGACAACCTCGCCGACGGACGCATTCCAGCGCGCGGCCCAGTCACCACCGGCGCGTTCGGCCCAGTCGGGAAGAACTTCGCCCACAAGCACGTCTCGCGCCTTGTCGAAATCGGCCTCGCTGACCTCAACCAGCGTCATCGACCGCGCGTCGCCCGACGGACAGTCGCCATTGCCGGTCAGGCAGGCGATGTCGTTGACAAGTGCGTCCTGTGCGCTGGCCCAGGCCGGGGCTTCGAACTCGGTGGCGACCTGTGCGGTGATCAGCGCCTGCGTGTCCGCGTCGAGACTGTTCCACTTGTCGAGGTTGATCGCGGTTACGACACTGTCCCAACCGCCCAGCGGGATCGGCAGCAGATGCGTGGACACTTCCCACCATCCCGCGCTGTAGCCCGATCCGGCTCCGGTCACGGCGCAATCGACCACGCCTTTCTGAAGCGCGCCCGGCACTTCCGAGAAGCTGACATTGACGCCTTCGGCGCCAAGCGCTTCGAGGAACTTTGCGGTCATCCGGCCCGAAGCGCGCACCTTGAGGCCCTGCAGATCGTCAAGGCTGTTGACCTCTGCGTTGCAGAAGACGACCTGCGGCGGATAGGGCGCGATGGCCAGAACGTGGCTGTTGAAGCGGTCGCGATAGATGTCGGACACCATCGGGCGGGCGGCATCGACCATGGCGCGCGCGTCATCGGCGGTCAGGGCGAGAAGCGGCACGTCGAGGCCTTCCAGCTCGGGCGCGTCGGCCACGGCATAGTCGGCCACGGTCATGGCCACGTCGTAGACGCCGTCACCCAGCAGGCGGAACACGTCGCCGACGCCAAGATTCATCTGGTTATGCGTGGTCAACGAAACGTTGATATTCCCGCCAGAGGCCGCAGGCAGCGTTTCGCCCCAAAACGGCGCTTCGTATTGCTTGTGAAGCGGCAGGCCCGACCAGCTTCCCACGACCGACAGATCCTCGGCGAGGGTAGGGGTGGCAAGGGCGGTGGTGGCCGCCAGAATTGTGAGTGTCTTTTTCATTGTTAGTCTCCTTGTTGGTGTCTTTTGGATTGGGTCAGGCCGGGGCCAGCACGGGCACCTCGGCGTCTTCGGCGATATCGGTGATCAGCATGTGACCGGGGCGATGGGTGATGCAAAGCGGAAGCTTCGCCGCCTCGATGGCGACCTGCGGGGTCACGCCGCAGGCCCAGAAGACCGGGACATGGCCATCGGGCACCGGCGCGGGGTCGCCCCAATCGGGGTGGGCGATATCGGTGATGCCGATCTCGGTCGGGTCGCCCGCATGCACAGGCGCGCCATGGGCCAGCGGGAAGCGGCGCGAGATGTCTGTGACTTCGGCGACGCGGTCTTTGGGAATGGCGCGCATCGAAACCACCATCTTGCCCTTGAAGGGCCCCGCCGGCACCGTGTCGATGTTCGAGCGATACATCGGCACCGTGCGGTTATTGTCGATGTGCCACATGGGAATGCCCGCGCGCTGCAGCGCGTCTTCGAAGGTGAAGGAACAGCCAAGCGCAAAGACCACCAGATCGTCTGTCCAGATGTCGGTGATGTCGGTCACGCTCTCGCTCAGCTTGCCGTTGCGATAGATGTTATAGGCCGGCACGTCGGTGCGAATGTCGATGTCGCGGCCCATGGTGAACATCATCGGGTTGCCGGTGTCCGAAACCCCGGTCAGCGGGCAGGGCTTGGGGTTGCGCTGGCAATAGCGCATGAAGTCGAGCGCGTGGGATTCCGGCAGGATCGCCAGATTGACCTGAAGGAATCCACGCCCCAGCCCCGCCGTGTGGGCGCGATAGGCGCCCGAGCGAATGACCCGCCGCACACCATGCAGGTCTTGTCCGATCAGATCGTGATAGGCGGTGTCGGTCACGCAGGCCCCCTCTTGGCGAGGCTAGCGTCGGCGCTGCGATTGATAAATGCAAATCGAAGTTTTTTCTAAGAATGCATCACGGGTTTTTATGACCTAGATAGGCTTCCGCAACTTCCCGCGCGGTCTTGGCGGCGGTTTCGACCAGATGGCTTTTGGGCTCGCCCAGATACGAGGCCGAGAAACGCAGCGGGCTTGGCACCCAGCCGGGATCGAACTCGCGGATCGTGCCCTTGGCCACATATTCCCGACCCAGGCTGCGCGGCAGGACGGCCACGCCAAGATCCGCCTCTACCAGCCGGAAACAGGTCGACAGCGAAGACGACGGAAAAAGCGAGACGCCGGGGCCGACACGCTCAAAAAGCATGTCCTTGAGCTCGCGGTAAGGCCGCGTGTTGCGCGCATAGGTCAGCACCGGGCGCGTCAGATAGCCCTGATCCGAAGTATCGACCGCGGCATCGGCGGCGGCGTACCAGGCCAGTTCGAAAACCGGCAACTCTATGTTTTCGATGGTGTAATCCGATATCGGGCCCAGCAGGATCGCCAGATCGACCTCGCGATTGAGAAGCCCCGCGCGCAGGTTGAGCGAGATATCGACATTGAACCCGATCTCAAGCTTGGGAAAGAGCGTGCGCAACCGTGCCAGGAACTCGGGCAGCCAGCATTGGGCGATGGTTTCGGACACGCCAAGCCGCAGATGACCTTCGATGCCGGCGGGGTCGACGATGTCTTTTTCGACAAGCTCGGACAGGTGCTCGAAGCGCTCGGCATGGGTCAGCAAAAGCTCGCCCCGCTTGGTCAGCTTCATGCCCCCGGACGTGCGGTCGAACAGATCGCACCCCAGCGTCGCCTCAAGGTTCTTGATCCGCGCGGTGGCGGCGGGCTGCGTCAGGTTGAGCGCATGCGCGGCTTTGCCCACGCCGCCCAGCCGGACGACGGTGAGAAAGGTCTTCAACTGCTC
The DNA here is from genome assembly GCA_013042605.1 of Paracoccaceae bacterium. Lineage (GTDB taxonomy): Bacteria > Pseudomonadota > Alphaproteobacteria > Rhodobacterales > Rhodobacteraceae > JABDPT01. The sequence goes on along the minus strand of JABDPT010000026.1, from coordinate 2,239 downwards.
AAGGTTGATTCTGCTCATGCCGCATCATTGCAGAGGTGCGGGGGAAGGGAAGGTGGGGGTAGATGCGCCGTCAGCCGGAAATATCCTTGATCTTTCACTCGGGCACGCCCGCATAGACGCTGAATGGCTCTACACGAGTAGTCACAACACTTCCTGCGGCGACGACAGAGTTCCGCCCAATGCGGACGCCGGGAAGAATGATGTCCAAGAAGATCACGATCCCTGTTGGCCCCGAGCACCCTGACTTCCAACGTCATTATTCGTCCGCGCGCGAAGGAAGGCGGCTTGAATCTCAGGCACCGGTGAAGCCATCTCGTGGCACTCTCGATGAGATGTGCGACCGTTTCATTGTTTGGATGGAAGATCAGGTTGAGGCAGGTAACCTGTCAGCGCTGACGCTCAGCAGTCGGCGCACTGGTCTGTCGCAAGCCCGCGATTGTCTTTCGCCAAAAGGCGTTCGTATCGGTGCGCTGAAAGCCGATCTCCCACGCGAAGCATTTGTCCGAATCCGGGACTCCTTCGGACCGAAAACGGGAGCTGCAGACACCTGTTTGAAGGCTCTTCGCGCCTTGTACACTTGGGGCGCGGACTACGGCTATCCAGAGAACAGCCCCATATTCCAAGTGCGGAGTAACCACCGATCGAAGGGCGGAGCCGTGCCCTGGTCTGACAGAGATCGGGAGATGTTCCTCCAGCGGCACGGTCCAGGTTCAATGGCGCGTCGTTGGTTCTTCCTCGCCCGAGACACGGCCGGCCGTGTTGGGGATATGCACCTTCTCGGCCCACAGCATGAACAGCTTTCGAAGGACCGTCTGTTTGTCGCCTGGCAGCCCAGGAAACGGGGCTCGCAGCCGGTCAAAGTCCCAATGTCGAATGAGCTCTTGGTGGAACTCGCCCCGGTTGCGGATGAGGCGCCCGCCTATCTATTCACGGAGTATGGCAAACCCTTTGCCTCATCCGGAAGCCTCGACAATAAGATCCGTAAGTGGGTGATCCAAGCGGGGCTCTACAGCATTGAGACCGACGCTGAGGGCAAAGAAATAAAGAAAGCCACGCGGTCTCAGCATGGGATTCGTAAGGCAAGAGCTGAGGAGATCGCAGAGCAAGGCGGTTCGGTCTACGAGGTGATGGCCTACCTCTCGCACAGTGATCCCAAGACATCCGCAATCTACACCAAACGGGTCGAAAGAGCGCGCCTTGCCGAGCAAGCTGCCGATCGTGTGGACGCCGCCAAAAAGAGCCAAGGTGTACCACGGCCTGAAAAACGTGGGACACCTCAGGGCGTAAGTCCCAATGTCGTAACGATTTCTAGGAAGCAGTGGCAGCCCGTAGGGGAATCGAACCCCTCTTTCCAGGTTGAAAACCTGGCGTCCTAACCGATAGACGAACGGGCCACGCGTGCCGTGCGGGGGTATCTAGGCAAAGCCGCTTTCGAGGGCAAGTGGATTTTTCACCGATTTGCACAGTTCCATGTTCCGGCGTGGCGTCAGGACGACGCGGGGCTGGCGTCGGCAAGGCGAAGCTGGGGGATCGCGCGGCCCTGCCAGTGGTTGATCTCAAGCCGTCCGGCTAGGTGAAAGCGTGCGCCACCGTGGTTTTGCAGGGCCGGGCCAAGCGGGCCGTCGAAGGCCCCAAAGGCGATAGCGTCGATCTTCGCGCCGAGCCCGTCGCCCGCGGTGAGTTTCAGGTGGCTGTCGCCCACGCGCCGCGCGCCGAAGACCGCCATGTCGGGCAGGGCGAAACGCGGCGCTGGCGCGGCCTGACCGAAAGGGCCGGCGGTTTCGATCTGGTCGATCATTTCGGGTGTGGCGGCACCCGGCATCAACACCCCGTCAAGGCGCAGGTCGGTCGGGCCGCCATCGCCCGCGCCCTGACGCGCCAAAAGCTCTGACAGGCGCGCCATGGCCGCCTCGAGCCCATCGCGCGCCACGGTCAGCCCCGCGGCCATCTTGTGCCCGCCGCCCTTTTCAAGCAGCCCCTCGGCGGCCAGTCGCTGAACGCAGGCGCCAAGGTCCACACCGGCGACCGAGCGGCCCGAGCCCATGCCCATGTCGCCCTCAAGCCCGATGACCACGGCGGGGCGGTTGGCGGCCTCTTTCAAGCGCGCGGCGACGATGCCCACGACGCCCGGATGCCAGCCTTCGCCTGCCGCCCAGACCAGCGGGGCGTCGAGCCCGCGTGTTTCGGCCTGTTCAAGCGCTGCGGCGCGCACCGCCGCCTCGATCTCGCGTCGTTCGGT
>JABDPT010000010.1 GCA_013042605.1 Paracoccaceae bacterium | reverse complement strand
TTGCACGACTTTGCGGGCATCAGGGTCCGGTCCGCGTCCGGTTGAAAAGGTCGGTCGGGCGCCGGCAACGCCTTCGACCAATTCGGACGGCGGAAGCTCGGTGCTGATGGTCGGATCGTCAAGCGCCTCGGGCCGCGCGATCACCGGTGGCTCGGCACGAATACCTTCGTAGCCTTCCGGGTGACGAACACGCGACCGCACGGCATCGGCGATCTTGGCCTTGATCCGGTCATCGCCGGTGGTCCCGTCATAAAAAGGGGCCTCGGGCTCTGCATTCCGGCGGCCGAAGAGACGACCCAGAAGCCCCGGGCGTTCCGGCTCCAGCGCGTACTCTTCCAGCATCTGCGCCTGCGCCGCACTGGCGGCACGGGTCATGCGTGGCGCGATCGGCATCGCTTCCATTTCGGCTTCGGCCTGTTCCTGTGCGCGGCGTTCCGCACGACGCTCGTGCGCGGTACGCGCGGCCTGAACCGACGCAATCGCACTGCGGCCCAGAATTGAAAAGAGCGTCGCGTAGACCTGAACGATGCCGCGCAAAAGGAACCGCAGGAAGGCGCGCAGTTCGTCGCGCGTCGTTCCCAGCACGTAAAGCGCCATGGCGATTGCCGACGCACCCGTCACAACCGACAAAAGCTTCAGCCCGAACTCGGCACGCACGGGCGCCACGCCCAAAAGCGCACCAAGAACCGTATCCCCGAAAAGTCCGCCAAGCCCGAACGAATGTGTCCACCCCGCCCCGGGCACATGGGTCGAGGCATAGACAGAGGCCAGGGCAATCGCGATGGGCGCGAAGATCAGGCGGTTGATCGCACGATCAGCGCCAATATGGCCGACAAGGCGGACCCCCCAGACCAACATCACCGCGACAAGACCCCAGGCCCCGAAGCCCGCGATCACGAAAAGAGGCGACGCAATCGACGCTCCGAACCGGCCCAGCAGGTTCTGCGCGGGCTCGTCGGTGGCCGAAAGCCATGACGGATCATCCGGCGCATAGGATCCAAGGATCAGCGACGCGAGAACCCCCATGCCGATCAACACCAGACCAAGCAGCTCGCGGCTGCGCTTTTCCAATGCTGCCTGGGTTTCACTGTCGAACAGTGGGTCGCGTTGCCGTGCCTGATACGCCATCTTTACCTCGTCCTCACGTGTATAAGCAGTCTCGAAGGGCGGTTAGCCCGCGCTGCATTTCTTCTTCGTTTTCAACAACCATTGCGACACGGATATACCCCTTGCCCGGGTTGCCCATGTCGGTATCGCGCGCCAGATACGCGCCGGGCAGAACCCGCACGCCGGTCTCGCACCAAAGTTTCAGCGCCGCATCTTCGCCATCGGGAACCGGAAGCCAAAGAAAGAACCCCGCCTCCGGGGCCGCGCATCCGGGAACATCCGCAAACACCGCATCGGCAATGTCGTACTTGCGCCGATAGAGCGCGCGGTTTTCCTCGACATGCGCCTCATCGGCCCAAACCGTCTCTGCCGCCCTCTGCAGGGGCAGCGCGATGGGCGCACCGGCATAGGCACGCAATTGCTTGATCGCGGTGATATTCTTCGGGCCACTTGCAACAAAGCCGGACCGCAACCCCGGAAGGTTCGACCGCTTCGACAGCGAATGAAAGATGACAACGCGCTCTGGGTCTGCCCCGACCGCCTGCGCCACTTCAAGCGCACCGGCAGGCGCGGCATGGCGATAGATCTCGGAATAGCATTCATCCGCGAAGATGCGAAAGTCGTGCTTCTCTCCCAATGCGATAAGCTCACGCCAATAATCGGCATCCGCCACCGCGCCCTGCGGATTGGACGGCGAACACAGATAGGCGATGGTGACCCGGTCCAGCAGTTCGGGCGGAAGGCTCGTGTAATCCGGCAGAAACCCGGTCTCAGCCGTGGCCGGCACATAGACCGGCTCTGCCCCGGCGGTCAGCGCGGCAACCGCGTAAACCTGATAAAACGGGTTCGGCATCAACACGGCCGGTTGCTTGCCACCCTTCGTCTCGGGGCTAAGCGCTATCGCGGCGTTGAAAAGCCCTTCGCGCGTCCCGTTCAGAACCATGATCTGCTGCGCGCTGTCGGTCTGAACCCCGTATCTGCGCTTGATCCAGTCGGAAATCACCGCCTGAAGTTCCGGGGTGCCCTCGTTGGGCGGATATTTCCCGAAATCCCGAGCATGTTCGGCAATCACAGATGTCAGCCACGGCGGAAACGCGTGACGCGGTTCGCCGATCGACATCGGAATGACGTCACCGCCCGGTGCGTGGCCGTCAAGAAGCCTCCGCAGACGCGGGAACGCGTATTCCGGCAGGTGTGAAAACCGCTCAGGAAAGCTCATGACTGCCTCAGACACGGGGTCGTTGCGCCCCGTTTGAAATCAAACTAGACCATGCAGGCGGCAATGGTCCAGAAAAACGCCGCCAATTCCGCAGGATACCGAAGCGGTTTGTGGCTTTTAGGACAATGCGACTTCCGCAGCAGCCCCAATGCGCAGCAAACGCTCTTCGGACCCGGGCGGTCCCTGGAACAGAATCCCGGTCGAAGGCACGCCGGTCGGCAGGGTCAGCCCCGGCAAACCCATCAGACTTCCGATGCGGGTATTGCGAAGGGTGGCAAGGTTGCGCTCGGCAAAATACGCCGGATCGTCGAAGAGACGCGCTTGTTCCGGCGGCATGATCTGGCACGTCGGTAACAGCACTGCGTCATATCCCGCCGTTGCCGCATGGTACCCGGCGCGCAGGGTTTCAAGACGTTGCCACGCCGCCACATAATCTGCCCCGGCGAAGGCGGCGCCACCGCGAAACCGTTCAAGGATGTTGCTGAACATCTTGTCGGGATGGGCCTCGATCACCGATTTCCACGTGCCGTAGGCTTCGGTCGCAAACAGGATAAGCGCCAGGTCGACCGCCTCGGCCACCTCTGGCAGAGCGCGACGCTCAACCACGGCCCCCGCCTCCCTCAAGCGCTCGACCGCGTTGGCGAACCCGGCTTCGGGCGCGTCTTCAAGCCCCTCCATCGCGACCGTCTCCAGCACGGCAAAACGCGCGCCGTCTAGTGTCGCCCCGGTCAGATCGGCGGCCTTGCCACCCTCCAACGCGGCGAGCATCAGCGCGGCATCCTCCACGCTTCGCGCCAGCGGACCCACCGTATCAAAGCGCGGACAAAGCGGCACAACACCGGCTAGGGGCAACCGCCCCGGCGTTGTCTTCAGCCCGACAAGATCGTTCCACGCCGCCGGAAGCCGGACTGATCCGGCCGTATCCGACCCGATGCCACAGGCCGCCAGCCCATGGGCCACCGAAGCCGCCGCGCCGGAAGAAGACCCGCCCGACGCGGCGGCAGGATCATTGATATTGGGCGGAGAGCCCGCGCTTGGGTTCAGCCCGAGACCCGAAAACGCCAGTTCGGTCATATGCGTCTTGCCAAGACAAACCAGCCCCGCCACGGTCGCGTTGCGCAACACGGTTGCGTCCTTGTCCGGGACACGGCCCTCCAAAAGCTTTGACCCCGCCTCGGTCATAACACCTGCCGTGTCGTAAAGGTCTTTCCACGAAATCGGCACGCCATCCAGCGGCGACAAGCGATGCCCACCCTTTGCCCGCTCGCGCGCCGCCAATGCCTCGGCCCGCGCCCGGTCCGGCGTGAGGCGGGCGTAGATCTGGGCCGCGGCGTCATGGCTTTCAGCCGCCGCAAGATAAGCATCGGTCAATTCAACGGGATCGATTGTGCCTGCGGCAATGCCGCGCCCCAGTTCGCCCGCCGTCATTCCAAGCCAATCCTGCGCCATATCGCCCCTCTCTGCTGTCGCGCGACCCTAGCGGCGGCGCATCGCATGGACAATCCCGCCGGCACGCTCATATAGAACCTCATGGGATCACAGACCGATATCCTGATCGCCGGTGGCGGTCTGAACGGCGCAACGCTCGCTTTGGCACTGGCGGCGTCGGGCTTTGATGTAACCGTGGTCGACCCACAGCCCGTGGCCGTACGCGCCGATCCCGAATTCGACGGGCGCGGCTATGCGCTGGCCCTGTCATCGCAACGCGCGCTCTCGGCCCTTGGCATCTGGCCCAAGGTTGCCGAACACGCGCAACCGATCCTCGACATCAAGATCGTCGATGGTCGGGTCGGATCAACGCCTTCGTCCATGGTGCTCGAGTTCGATCACGCCGAGATCGAAGAAGGCCCGATGGGCTTCATGATGGAAGATCGCTTCCTGCGCGCGGCCCTCTTGGGCGCGATGGAGGACAGCGACCGGATCACGCAACTGTCCGGCATCGCGGTCACCGCACAGGACGTCGGGGCATCGGGTGTAACGGTCACTCTTTCAAATGGGGAAAGCGTGACCGCGCAGCTCCTGATCGGCTGTGACGGCAAGAAAAGCCAGGTCGCCCAGCGCGCTGGCATTCGGCGCACCGGCTGGTCCTATGGGCAAACCGCCCTTGTCTGCGCAATCGCCCATGAGAAGCCGCACCACGGCACAGCCCATCAATACTTCATGCCCGCGGGTCCGCTCGCGATCCTGCCGCTGCCCGGCAACCGATCCACCATCGTTTGGACGGAAACCGATGCACAGGCGGCGCGGATCAACGCGTTGGACGACGCCGGATATCTTGAGGTGCTGCGCCCGCGCTTCGGCGAATTCCTTGGCCCGATCACACTCGCCGGAACCCGGTTCAGCTATCCACTGACCCTGTCGGTGGCCAACAAATTCATCGCTGATCGCATCGCACTTGTCGGTGACGCCGCCCATGCCGTACACCCGATTGCGGGGCAGGGTCTGAATGCCGGGCTCAAGGATGTGGCCGCCCTTGCCGAGGTGCTGACCATGGCGCGCCGCCGTGGCGAAGATATCGGGCGCACTGACGTTCTGATCCGCTATCAGCAATGGCGGCGGTTCGACACCGCGACCCTTGCCCTTGCGACCGATACGTTCAACAGACTGTTTTCGAACGATAATTCAATTCTTCGCCTGGGTCGCGATCTTGGCCTTGGCGTCGTCAATGCCCTGCCGGGTCTGCGCCGGAGCTTCATTCGCGAAGCCGCGGGGCTGACCGGCGATGTTCCGCGTCTGAGCCGCGGCTTGCCGCTTTAGTCGAGCTTTCGCGCCTCGTCGACCAGCATGATCGGAATGCCGTTGCGGATCGGATAGGCCAGATGTGCCGCCTTCGAGATCAGCTCTTGCGCCTTGGCGTCATAGCTAAGCTGCGCGCGGGTTTCGGGGCAGACAAGCGCCTCAAGCATATGCCTGTCAAAGCCAAGCTGCTCGGTCATTGCAGCACGTCCTCGTTCCTGCCGCCGCGCAGCGCAAATTCAATCAGCGTCACCAAGGTCTCGCGTCGCGTCGACAAAGACGGGGCCTCAAGCAGCGCTTGCTTGTCTTCGGCATCGAAGGGGCACAGCATCGATAAAGAGTTGATCAGCAACTCGTCCTCGGCTTCCGAAAGTGAATCCCAATCCGTCGAAAGCTCCTGTTCTTCGAAGAACCTGCGCAGCAAATCCAGAAAATGCGCTCGTTCGAACCCGCTGTCATACTCGGTCGGGCCCATGTCGCGGGAAAACCCGTCCCACGTGACATCGCAGCGGGTATAAGGCGTGAAGCCTTCGACCTCACGCTGGATACGGAATCGCGAAACCCCCGACAGGGTGATCATGTACCGGCCATCCTCGGTCTCGGAAAACGCGGTCAGCCGTCCGGCGCAGCCAATGCTGTGCAATCGCTTTTCCTGCCCCTCGGGCACATCGCGCGGCTGCACCATGCCGATCAGGCGATGCGACGTCTTCAACGTATCGTCAAGCATCGCAAGATAGCGCGGCTCGAATATATGCAGCGGCAGCCGGGAGCGCGGCAAAAGCAGCGCACCTGGCAACGGGAAAACCGGAATTGTGGACGGCAGATCGACCTGGCGCATCATACTTTGGAGTCTAGCGCGACAGGGCCGTCAGGCAAATATCATCGACGAAAGCTTGCGCCGCCCGTTCAATGCAACCGGGTCTTGCGGCTTGAGCGCTTCGAAGATCGTGAAAAGCTGGGTCTTTGCGGCGCTATCGTTCCACCCCGGATCTTGCCGGAAAAGCTCAAGCAGCTCATCTACAGCAGCCTCGACTTCACCCGCTGCATGCAGCGCTAGCGCAAGGTCAAACCGGGCCTGGTGATCGGCCGGACCGGCCTCGACCGCGGCGCGCAATTCGGCGACGGGGCCCGCGCTTTCCGCCTGTTTGGCCAATTCGTACTGCGCCCGCGCGGCCTCGACCTCGGGTGACGAGGCCACGTCCTCGGGGGCGTTTTCAAGCAATGTCCCGGCCTGTTCGACCTGATGGGCCGCCAGATGCGCACGCACCATGCCGCCATAGGCCGCCGCATTGCCCGGCTCTTCCCCAAGGATCGCGGCGAAGGTCTGGACCGCATCGGCCGCCGCACCTTCAGCAAGCATCTGTTCGGCGGCTTCCAGGGCTTCGCCCAGCCCACCGTCACCCGCCGCCGCGGCGACACGGGCAATGAAAGCGTCGATTTCGGACGCGGGCAACGCCCCCTGGAACCCGTCGACCGGCTGACCCTGCCAAAAGGCATAGATCGTGGGGATCGACTGAATACGCAATTGCGCGGCGATCTGCTGGTTCTCGTCGACGTTCACTTTGACAAGGCGCACCTTGCCACCGGCTTTCGTGACCGCCGCCTCAAGCGCCGGGGTCAGTGTCTTGCACGGGCCGCACCAAGGCGCCCAGAAATCGACGATGATCGGCACCGTTTGACTGGCTTCGACCACATCGGCCATGAACGTGGCCTCACTGCTGTCGATGATAAGGTCCGCGGCAGGGGCGGCGCCGGCGCCGCTGTTTAGCTCGAGCATGTTAGGTGCCCTTTGTTGAGTTCGGTTGCGCTCTATATGAGGGGCGCAGCCGCCGCTGCCAACCCCGGCTTAAAGATCAAAGCTGGCAAAGACGGGTGCGTGGTCGGATGGCTGATCCCAACCGCGCACATCGCGCAGAATGCGTGATCCGTGTCCGGCAGCCGCAATATCGCCGGTCGCCCAGATATGATCCAGCCGCCGGCCCTTGTCGGCGGCGTCCCAGTCGCGGGCGCGGTAGGACCACCAGCTGTATAAAAGGCCTTCGGGAATATCCTGCCGGGTGATGTCGACCCAGCCACCCGCATCCTGTGTCGCGGCAAGGTGATCGACCTCGACCGGGGTGTGGCTGACGATTTTCAAAAGCTGCTTGTGGCTCCAGACATCGTCTTCCCGGGGGGCGATGTTCAGATCGCCGACCAGAATCGCCTTTTCGGGGCGGTTGCCGTGAAACCAGTCGCGCATATCCGTGAGATAATCGAGCTTCTGACCGAACTTGTCGTTCTTGTCCCGATCCGGCACATCGCCGCCCGCAGGCACATAGAAATTGTGAATGAGCACACCGTTCTCAAGCCGCGCGGCCACATGGCGGGCATGCCCCAGACCCGCGAAATCCATCTCGCCCGCATCTTCAAGCGGTCTGCGCGACAGGATCGCGACGCCGTTATACCCCTTCTGCCCCCGCGCCACGATGTGACCATAGCCAAGGCCCTCGAACACTTCGGTCGGGATCTTGTCGACGGGCGATTTGCATTCCTGCAGGCACAGCACATCCGGTGCCTCTTCCCGCAGCAAGCGCGACACAAGCCCCGCGCGCAGGCGGACCGAGTTGATGTTCCAGGTGGCAACGGTCAGGGTCATATGGCTTCTCCGGCGGCGTGTCGCGCGACCCTAACGGCGGCCTGATGCAGCCTCAACCATCCAGACAAAAAAAGGCCGGACACAAGGCCCGGCCAGTCCAACAGGGAGGTATGCCACATCATTACCCTGACGTGACCAAGGGATTCCTTGATCTTGGTCAAGCGACCAAACGGTAGCCTCCACTTTCCGTAACAAGAAGGCGTGCGTTTGACGGATCTGGTTCTATTTTTTGCCGAAGGCGATAAATATGTGTCTCTAATGTGTGGGTCGTAACCCCCGCATTATAGCCCCAAACCTCATGCAAAAGCACATCGCGGGCGACCACACCTTCGGTCGCGCGATAGAGGAATTTCAGGATATTCGTCTCTTTTTCGGTTAGGCGGATCTTCTTGTCATCCTCGGTGACAAGCATCTTTTGCGCGGGCTTGAACGTATATGGCCCAAGCTGGAAAATCGCGTCTTCCGACTGTTCATGCTGACGCAGCTGGGCGCGGACACGGGCCAGAAGGACGGGGAATTTGAAGGGCTTGGTGACATAATCATTCGCACCGGCATCCAGCCCAAGAATGGTATCGGCATCGCTGTCATGGCCGGTCAGCATGAGAACCGGGCATTTCACACCCTGTTTGCGCATCAAGCGGCAAAGCTCGCGCCCGTCGGTATCGGGAAGCCCGACGTCAAGGATCACGAGATCATAGATACCCGTCTTCGTCTTCTCCATCGCTTCGCTGCCATTGGCGGCCTCGAACACGTCAAAATCTTCGGTCATGACAAGCTGTTCACCCAGCGCCTCGCGCAGGTCATCATCGTCGTCGACCAAGAGTATTTTCTTCAAGTTGCCCATGTTCGGGTACCTCCTAAGCGTCTGCTTGCCAAGAAATGTGGGGCTTGTCCGGTGGAACCAAGCTTTACTGCAATGATTTCACGCGGTCGTGTCGGTGAACCGGCAATTGTTTCAATTCCCGGGGATCGGGGTTACATCAAAACGCGGATAAGACTGGATTTTCACCATGCCTCTCGGCCCGACACTTGTCGAAACCATCGCCCGCGCCCGCGCCGATCTGCGCATGGGCGTGCCGGTCGTGCTCGTTTCCGGGTCGGGCGGCGTGGCGGTTTTGGCCGCCGAAGGGCTGCGCCAGGACCGGCTTGAGGCACTGCGCACGGTCGGGCCGCTTGTGCTGGCGATCACCGCGCGGCGGGCCGAGACGCTGAAAGCGCGCGCCTATGACGGCGATCTGGCGCGTATCGCAGTCGACGCGGATGCCGATGAGGCCTGGGTGATGGCCACCGCCGACCCGGCCAGCGATCTGTCGTCACCGATGAAGGGCCCCTTCACCACCCTGCGCGACGGCAACGCCGAGGCGCATCGCACCGCACTGCAACTCGTGAAATCGGCGCGACTTCTGCCCGCCGCGCTTGTTTGCGATCTGGCCGATGCGGCGGGTTTCGCCACGGCCAATGGCCTCACCGCGCTTCCACGAGACCTGCTCAAGGATACGCTAACCCATCTCAGCCCGCTGCATGACATCGTATCGGGGCGTGTGCCCACATCCGTGGCCGAGCAAGGCCGCGTGCATGTCTTCCGCCCCGAAGATGGCGGCGAAGAGCATTTCGCGGTCGAGATCGGGCGTGTCGATCGCACAGCTCCCGCGCTTGTCCGCTTGCACTCGGCCTGTTTCACCGGCGACGTGCTCGGCTCGCTCAAATGCGATTGCGGGCCACAGTTGCACGCCGCGCTAACCGCCATGGGGCAGGCCGGCTCGGGCGTTCTGCTCTATCTCAATCAGGAAGGGCGCGGCATCGGGCTTGCCAACAAGATGCGCGCCTATTCCCTTCAGGATCAGGGCTTCGATACGGTCGAGGCCAACCACCGCCTTGGCTTTGAAGATGACGAACGCGACTTTCGCATCGGCGCGGCGATCCTGCGCGAAATGGGCATCGGCACGGTTCGCCTGATGACCAACAACCCGGCCAAGGTTCAAATGCTGGAAAGCTGCGATGTGAAGGTGGTCGAGCGCGTGCCCTTGCGAGTCGGGCGCAACCCTCTCAACGCCGATTACCTTGACGCCAAGGTCGCAAAATCGGGCCACATCCCGTGAAATCCAGCGATCTCGTCATCGGGCCAACGGGTCTGCGGTTTCTGGGGCGCCGCTTTTCCTGCACCATCGGGTCCGGTGGCGTCACGCATCGCAAGCGCGAAGGCGATGGCGCCACCCCGCGCGGCGTACACCGGATTGTCGGCATGCTCTATCGCCCTGACCGGATGGCCCGCCCGGCGGATTGGGCCCTTCCCATTCGCCCGCGCGATCTTTGGTCCGACGATATCAATGACCCCGATTACAACATGATGGTGCGCGCACCCCACGGGTTCAGCCACGAGGTGCTGCGCCGCGCCGATCCGCTTTATGATCTGGTGATCCTGACCGACTGGAACTGGCCCTATGCGGTCAAGGGGCGGGGATCGGCGATCTTCATCCACCGCTGGCGCAAACCCGGGCACCCAACCACTGGTTGCGTGGGATTGGACCCGCTCGCCCTGCGCTGGATCGCCAGGCGCATCCGCTATGACACGCGTCTCGTGGTGCTTTAGCCAGCGGGGGGCGTGCGGGCCCCGAAAATGGCCGACCCGACCCGCACATGCGTCGCGCCCAGCGCAATCGCGGTTTCGAAATCTGCGCTCATGCCCATCGACAGGCCCTCAAGGCCATTCCGCTTTGCGATCTTGGCAAGAAGGGCAAAGTGCAAGCTGGGTTCTTCGTCGATCGGCGGGATGCACATCAACCCGCGCACCGGCAGGTCGAGATCCCGGCATTCGGCCACGAACGCGTCAGCATCCGCAGGCATCACCCCCGCCTTCTGGGCTTCCTCACCTGTATTGATCTGGATGAAGAGATCGGGACACTCCCCCATCTCCTGCGCCAGCCTCGCGATGGTGCGGGCGAGTTTGGGTCGGTCCACGGAATGGATCGCGTCACAAAGCTCCATCGCCTGCCGCGCCTTGTTGGTCTGCAGCGGTCCGATCAGATGCAGGTCGATCCCGTCAAAGCGTTCGCGAAACCCCGGCCATTTCGACGCCGCCTCTTGCACCCGGTTCTCGCCGAAGACACGGTGCCCTTCGTCCAGGACAGCCTCAATCCGCTCAAGCGGCTGAACCTTGGAAACCGCGATCAGGGTCACGGACCCGGCGGGCCGTCCGGCGCCGGCTTCGGCGGCAGCGATGCGTTCGGCAATGTCAGTCAAGGGCATCGAGGATCTCCGGGCCAAGAGCCTCCATCAGAGGGTCAAGCGCATCGCCGTAACGCTCCCATGCGCGGGTTGAGGTTTTGTACATCGGTTGGCGCACCTGATGCACGCTGAGCGTCCGCACTTGTCGCTTGGACTTATGGAACTCAAGACAGGCATCTTCCCACTCAAGCCCGCACGCTTCAATCAGTCGGGGCGCTTCGACCTCTGGGTTGCTGACAAGGTCTTCGTATCGAACCTCATAGAACCAATCTGGCGCCACCTCGCGCCAGAAGTCGATCAGTTGAAGGAAGATGCGGTAAGTGGCCGCCAGGTCTGACATGTCATATGTATAGAGATGCCCCCCGGGCGAAAACACATTGCGATACATCGACAAAAGGTTGTCACGCGGGTCACGGCGGACGACCACGAATTTGGCATTCGGAATCATCCGCTTGATGAACCCAAGATACTCGTAAACAGGAATGGTCTTGTCCGTGAAAATCTTGGCCTCTGGGTGAAGCGTTTGCACATGCGCCCTGTAGCTTTCCACGACCGCGTCCATCTCATCGGTGGTTATGGATGAAACCGGCTTTGGTATGTTCCGATTGGGAGCGATGAGGTCTTGCGAGAGAAAGGCAATTCGGCCCAGTTCCCCGGCACCTGTGACCGAGCTGTGGCTTGCGATAATCTGTTCAACAAGGGTGGTACCTGAGCGGGGCAATCCGGTTACGAAGACCGGCGACAGATCGGGACGGTCCTTTCCAAGCGGTTCGGACCAGTCAATCGTGCGATAGCTTTCGATCAATCGGTCTATCTGGGCCTGCCGGACTTTTGCGTCGAAAGGGTATGCCTCATGCATGAGTGCATTGGCTGGGCCAAGATAGTTAAAGACCTCGTCATAAACCTTATGCGATTCCAACACGTTGGACATTGCGAATCCGAATCGCGCCCGCATCTCTGTCGGTACTGACGGGTCGTTGAAGCGGGTCTTGATTTCATCCACCAGCGGGTCATCGAGTTCAATCTTCCGACCTAGCAGCATAAGCCGATAGATATCCCCCCGATTTGGGTCGCGTGCTATTGCCTCCCGGAAGTAGGGTTCTGCTTCGTCGAAACGTCCGAGTGACTGCAAAAGATCAGCCAAGCCGACAAGCCCGGACCAACCTTTGGAATCGATAGCGATTGCTTTTTTGAACGCGTCGATTGCCTCATCAACTCGATTCAAAGCGGCAAGTGATCTGCCAAAGGCCGCCAAAAGCTCGGCCGTCGGTTTGATCCTCTTCAATGCACGGTGCAGGGTCTTTTCGGCCGCGATCGGGTCATCACGATCGTTGTGAAACTTTGCGAGATGAAGATAGGCACGCTCATCTTTGGGGTCCGCATCAATCGCGCGTTCGAAATCCGACTGTGCAGCCCGCGGCATGTGTAATTCACGATAACTGAGGCCGCGATAGATGAGCGCATTGAGCAAACCCGGCGCAAATCGAAGCGCATTATTACAGTGCCGCACGGCTTCCACGTGACGCCCAAGCGCCAGCAAGAGTTTTGCATAATTGCTGTGGGCCTCGCCAAAGCCCGGCGCAAGCGCGATCGCCTTCTTGCTTGCCGCTTCGGAGGCTTCATTCTCACCGAGACCAGCATGCGCCAATGCCATTAGATCGTACAGGGCCGCGGTGTTGGGAAACCGTTTGAGCGCGGACAGAGCGGCCTTTTTAGCCTCTTCAAAATGTCCGGCAACCAACGTGTTAGCCATCGATTGAAAGACCGCCTCGGGCACGGCCCCAATACCGATTTCCGACTTTCTGGTGAAAGCCACTTCAGTTTTGAGGTCGCCTTTCATTCGCTTGTCCAAGGGCGCGCGCGCGACCGCACTGGTAAACTCGCGCGCGGCAGCTGCATCGGAAAGCGTTCGAATGATCTCGGCAAAAAGTTTCCAGATGTCTGGCTCGGCCGGTTTCAGTGTGACCGCGATACGAACCTGTACCAACGCCTCGTCCAATCGGTCATTTCGCAAAAACAAACGGGCGACCTGAAAGCGGACCTCGGCGATCTTGGGGTTTACCGAAGCTATCTTCTGATAAAGCTGAAGGGCTTCGCCATCCTTTCCCTGTTTCTGGAGGGCCAGAGCGTCGCCATAGATCTTTTTCAGAGCTTGGGGTCCCTGGGCTGACATCGCACGGTGTCCTTAGTTGAGAACAGCTTGCGCACCCTAGGAATCGGGTTCCGACTTGTCCAGCAGGCAGCTTTGTCCTGCTCAAACGAAAAGAGCGGACCAAGGCCCGCTCTTCCCATAATCTCAGGTTGTTCTGAACTTAGAAGCTCAGAGCAAGACCCAGCGAGAAGGTGTCTTCGTCGGAAGACGAGCCAGTGTCGTTCGAGCCATAGCCGAACTGTGCTTCTGCACCACCGCCCAGATCGTAGTTCACGACCAGGCCAAAGCCTTCCGAGTCAGGTGCGGAGATCAGAACCCACTCGTCGTACTCACCGTAGTTCACGGCGACCGTGAGGGCGTCCATGGTGTAGCCAAGGGCCAGACCGAAGTGAGTCGGATCAACACCCGAGTCAGCGCCGTTCACGTCTGCGCTTACAGTCGAGTAGTTGGCGATTGCAGAGAAACCACCAGCGAAGTCAGCCGAAACGCTGAGACCGATGATGTCAGCTTCAACAACCAGGTCCGAAGTCGCAACGATCGCGCCAACGGTCGTGCCGCTTGCGATCGAAACTTCAGCGGACTGGTAAGCAAGGCCAAGGCCAAGGTCCACGCCACCCAGGTCGGTGCTGTACGTCACAGCCAGGCCGAGGGTCGGATCGTCAACGCCAGCGTCGTCGAGTTCGGCCGAGATGTGCAGGCCAAGGTCGCCGAACGAATAGTCGTAACGAGCGATCTGACCGTCTTTGCCAAGGCCGTCGAAGCCCGCATTGCCGTTGTAGCCGGCATGCTCGTGGTCGTCAGCGATTGCGCCGCCGATGATGGCTTCCGTCATGGCTGCGTCGAACGCACCGTCGGTGTCGCCCATCGTCAGGGTGCCGAAGGCGCCCGAGACGAAGATCGATTCACCGCCCTGAGTGCTGGCAGCGAAAGCGTCGCCGTCATCCGACTCGTCGAGGTCGATGGAGGCACCGAAGGTCAGGCCACCGTCGGTTTCGCCCGACATGGTGAAGGTGACGTCGATGTCAGTGTGGAAAAGGGTTTCAGCGCCGTCATCGGCGATACCCAGTTCGGCGAAGCCGCTTACAGCGACGTCGGCCGATGCGATGCCAGCCGAAGCGACAAGCGCCGTAGTGGCAAACAGTACTTTTTTCATTTCGTTTTCCCTCGTGTTCAAAGGTGCACCTCAATTCAGGAGGTCCAAATTGAGTATGCGCTTCTGTCGCTCCGCAGACGCCTTATTGCAAGCCAAGCCGTCAATCGCTGCGCAAATGCGCCAACATTGGTGCAGTCATGTCACAGTGGATAACTCGACCTTCCAAGGCGCCAGAAGGGAAACATCTTGTGGCCTGAATCGCGCTCGGATACCAAGACAGCGCAGGATGACGCGCGAGGAACGTATGCAGGCGCTATATATATGGAAATCTGCGGCATTCGGGGTTCTCGCCCTTGGGTTGGCCGGGTGCAGCGGTGGCTTGGGAAGCATCTTCGAACCGACAAGCACCGCCGGTGTGTCCGATCAGGTACTGGAACAGCGACAGAATACACCGATCGCAGAGCAAGAATCGCGTGAGTCGATCTTCGACCTATTCCTCAATACCGACGATCCGAACGTCACGATCGAGGTCAACAAGTATATCTGGAACGCCTCTCTCGATATCCTCGACTTCATGCCTGTCGAGGCCGCCGATCCGTTTTCCGGCGTGATCGTCTTCGGCTTCGGCACCCCGCCGGGCTCAAACCGCGCCTATCGCGCCACCGTTTATGTGCAAGACCCCGCGCTTGACGCGCGCAGCCTGCGCATCGCGCTTGTCTCGCGGTCTGGCCCCGCCCCGCTGGAAACGATCCGCGCCGTCGAAGACGCAATTCTCACCCGCGCGCGTCAGATGCGGTCGGCCGACGCCGACCTCTAGACGTCCAACCACCGCCTGAGTATCACCACGCGGGCGCCGATGCGCCCGCTGACCTATCCGAGGATACCCCAATGTCGCGCTATGCGCCCGCAGATGTCGAACCCAAATGGCAAAAGGCCTGGCACGAGGCCGGCACCTTCACCGCCAAACGCGATACCAGCCGGCCGAAATACTATGTGCTCGAGATGTTCCCCTATCCGTCGGGCCGCATTCACATGGGTCACGTGCGCAACTACACCATGGGCGACGTGATCGCGCGGTATAAGCTGTCGACCGGACATAACATCCTGCACCCGATGGGGTGGGACGCCTTCGGCATGCCCGCCGAAAACGCGGCAATGGCCATTGGCGGGCATCCCAAGACCTGGACCTACGACAACATCGCCGACATGCGCAGCCAGATGAAGCCGCTGGGCCTTTCGATCGACTGGTCGCGCGAATTCGCCACTTGCGACCCCGAATACTACGGTCAGCAACAGGCGCTGTTCCTCGATATGCTCGAAGCAGGCCTCGTCTATCGCAAGAACGCCCAAGTGAACTGGGACCCGGTCGACATGACCGTCCTGGCCAACGAACAGGTCATCGACGGCAAGGGCTGGCGGTCGGGGGCCGAGGTTGAGCGGCGCGAATTGACGCAGTGGTTCTTCAAGATCAGCGATATGGCAGGCGAGCTGAAAGACGCGCTCGAAACGCTCGACAACTGGCCGGCCAAGGTCAAGCTGATGCAGGAAAACTGGATCGGCCAGTCACGCGGCATCGATATCCCCTTCGTACGTACCGACGGCAAAGGGGCGATCCTGTGCTATTCGACCCGCCCCGACACGATGCGCGGCGCTTCCTTCATTGCCGTCTCACCCGACCATCCGGTCGCCAAGGAACTTGAGAGTTCAAATCCCGACCTAGCCGCCTTCATCGACGAATGCCGCAAGATGGACACGACCGAAGCGGCGATGGAAAAAGCCGAGAAGAAAGGGATCGACACGGGCGTCCGCGTCAAACACCCGGTCTATCCGAACATCGAACTGCCGGTCTGGATCGGTAACTTCGTGCTGATGGATTACGGCACTGGCGCCGTCTTCGGCTGCCCGGCCCACGACCAGCGCGACCTTGATTTCGCACGGAAATACGAACTTGGCGTGCAGAACGCGTTTTACATGCCCGGGCATGAGGTCGAGGTCGAAAACGAAGCGCTTGTTCCCGCGAAATCCGAGAAAGTCGTCTATATCGACCATTTCGCCGATATCACCGAGGCGACAAGCCAGGAAGGCATCGACGCGACCATCGACCATTTCGAGGCGCGTGTCCTTGGCAAGGGCCAGACCCAGTACCGCCTGCGCGACTGGGGTCTCAGCCGCCAGCGCTATTGGGGCTGCCCGATACCGGTGGTGCATTGCGACGATTGCGGCGTGGCGCCCGAAAAGAAAGAAAACCTGCCCGTCCGCCTACCCGATGACGTGACTTTCGACGTCCCCGGCAATCCGCTCGACCGCCACCCGACATGGCGCGATGTACCCTGCCCGTCCTGCGGCAAGCCCGCCCGACGCGAAACCGACACGATGGATACCTTTGTCGATAGCTCATGGTATTTCGCGCGCTTCACGTCCCCGCACGCCGATACGCCCACGGATATGGACGACGCAACCTATTGGATGAATGTCGACCAGTATATCGGCGGCATCGAACACGCGATCCTGCACTTGCTTTATTCGCGCTTCTTCGCCCGGGCGATGCATATCTGCGGCCACTTGCCCAAAAGCGCGATCGAACCTTTCGACGCACTCTTCACCCAAGGCATGGTGACGCATGAGATCTATGTCACCCGTGATGAGCGGGACCGCCCGGTCTATCACCTGCCTGAAGATATCGAGTGGACGGAATCGGGCGCCCGCCTTGGCGCGACCGGCGAACCGGTGCAGATCATCCCATCGGCCAAGATGTCGAAGTCGAAAAAGAACGTGGTCGATCCGGTCAACATCATCTCGGCCTATGGCGCGGACACCGCGCGCTGGTTCGTGCTGTCCGACAGCCCGCCCGAACGCGATGTGGAATGGACGGCATCGGGGGCAGAGGCGGCCTATAAGCACCTGTCGCGCGTCTACCGTCTGGCCACCGAAACCGCGAACGCACCTGAATCCGGCAGCGGTGATGACGAGCTGATCCGCGAAACCCACCGCACGATCCATGACGTGACGATGGGTATCGAAAGCTTCGGCTTCAACGCGGCCATCGCCAAGCTTTATGCCTTCGCCAACACCATCGCCAAATCCAAGGCCGGGCGCGAGACCCGCAAGACGGCTCTGCGTATTCTCGCGCAATTGATGTCGCCGATGACCCCGCACCTTGCAGAAGAGATGTGGCAGATGCTGGGCGGTGAGGGCCTGATCGCGAACGCGCCCTGGCCACAGGCGGACGCGTCACAACTGATCGACGACACCGTGACGTTGCCCATTCAGATCAACGGCAAACGGCGTTCGGAGATTACCGTCGCCAAGGATCTCGACAAAGCAGAGGTTGAAAAGCTGGCGCTGGAAGACGAAGCTGTGAAAAAGGCGCTGGCGGGTGGTCAGCCCCGCAAGCTGATCGTCGTTCCAGGCCGGATCGTGAATGTCGTCATCTGATCGCCGAACCTTTCTGATCACGGGTGCTGCCGTCGCCCTGTCTGGCTGTGGCTTCACGCCGGTCTATGCACCGGGCGGGTCGGCCGAGGGGCTGCGCGGCAGCATTTCCATCGACGATCCGCGCGATGCCGCCGGATTTGCCCTTGTCCGTCAGTTGGAATCCCGGCTCGGCCTGCCGCAAAACCCGCAATACACGCTGTCGGCCACGATCTCACTTGCCGAAGATGAACTCGGCATCACCCCGGATCAGGAAATCACCCGCTTCAACCTGCGCGGCACGGTGCGTTTCGCTCTGGTCGATAATGCGACCGGCCAAACCGTTTTGCGCGACGCCGTGTCAAGTTTCACCAGCTATTCCGCGACGGGCACGCCCTTTGCCACCCAAACGGCCGAAGCCGACGCGCGGGATCGACTGATGATCATTCTGGCCGATCAACTCGTCGCGCGCCTGCTGGCCACGAGCCCGGACTGGCGGCAATGAAGCTGTCGGCCCGCGACGCCGCGCGCTATTTCGCAAAACCCGACCCGTCCAAGGCGGGACTTTTGATCTATGGCAGCGACGCCATGCGCGTGGCCCTGCGCCGGCAAGAGGTTGTGGCAGCGCTTCTTGGCCCCAATGGCGAAGAAGAAATGCGCCTGACCCGTATGACCGGGGCAGACCTGCGCAAAGACCCCGCCGCGCTGGGCGACGCGACCCGCGCGCAAGGGTTCTTCCCCGGCGCCCGCGTCGTGCTGATCGACGACGCGGGTGATGGCCTTGCCCCAGTGTTTCAGGCGGCGCTGGAAGACTGGCGGGACGGCGACGCCCAGATCATCGCCACCGCCGGACAGCTTGCCGCCCGGTCGGCCCTTCGCAAGCTTTTCGAGGGGGATCCCAAAGTCTACGCGGTCGGTATCTACGACGACCCACCGTCCCGGGAAGAGATCGAGGCGACGCTTGCCAGCGCGGGCCTGACCGACATCGCCCCCGCCGCCAAACAGGATATCGAGGCGTTGGCCCGCACCCTTGACCCCGGCGACTTTCGCCAGACCATCGAACGCATCGCGCTTTACAAACTCGGTGACACCAGCCCGCTTTCAAGCGAAGAGATTGCCCTGCTCGCCCCCGCCACGGGCGAGGCGGCGATTGACGATATCCTCAATATCGTCGCCGAGGCCCGCCACGCCGAGATCGGCCCCGTGATGCAGCGTCTCAAGGCGCAGGGCGTTCTGCCCGTTACCCTCTGCATCGGTGCCCAGCGCCATTTTCGCACGCTTCACACCGCCGCCTGCGACCCCGGTGGCCCCTCTGCGGGGATCGCCCGCGTGCGCCCGCCAGTCTTCGGCCCGCGTCGCGACCGGATGCAACGGCAGGCGCAGAACTGGGGCACCGCGCGGCTGGAACAGGCATTGCAGATCCTGTTCGATACCGATCTTGGCTTGCGCTCAACCCAACGCGCGCCGCAAATGGCCGCCATGGAACGCACGCTGATCAGGCTTGCCATGCTGGGGGGACGCTGAATGCTCAAGGTCATTGGATCTGTTCGATCCCGCGCATTCCGCGTGCTTTGGATGCTTGAAGAAATCGGGATGCCCTATGACCACATCGTCGCTGGCCCCCGGTCACCCGAAGCACTTGAAGTGAACCCCTCGGGCAAGGTCCCCGTCATGGTCGAAGACGGCACGGTGATCACCGATTCGACGGCGATCCTGACCTATCTTGCGGATAAGACAGGCAAACTGACTTTCCCCGCCGGAACGCTGGAACGCGCCAAGCAGGACGCACTGACCCACTTCCTTCTCGACGAATTCGACGCCGCCCTCTGGATGGCCGCGCGCCACACATTCGTTTTGCCCGAAGAGATGCGCCTGCCCGAGATCAAGACCAGCCTGCGATGGGAATTCGAGCGGTCGCAAAGCAAGCTGGCCGAACGCCTGCACGATGGTCCGTTTCTGATGGGCGATACGATGACCATCGCCGATATCATCGCCACGCATTGCGGAAACTGGGCGCAAAATGCCAAGTTCCCCGTCACCGCCCCAGCGTTCATCGACTATCTCGACCGGATGCGCGCCCGCCCCGCCTTCGTCAAGACACGCGGCGACTAGGCCGTCTGTTCGGGCGGCAGCCCTTTGTGATGCACGACCCGCTGCGGGTACGGAATTTCGATGCCCGCATCTCGCAGCGCGTTCCAGATCAAGAACAGCACATCGGACGTGTACTTGTTCTTGCCGTCATCCAGCCCGTTCACCCAGAATTCCACAGCAAAATCAATGCCGCTATCGCCGAACCCGCGCAGTTCGCAATCGGGCGGCTCGGGCTCGGTCAGCACGTCGGGATGCTTGGCCACCGCTGCTTCGATCAACGGCGGGATCAGGTTGATATCGGTGTCATAGCTGACCGAAAACGCGGCTTCGTACCGGTTGGCCGACCCCTGATCGGAATAGTTCACCACCCGCGTGGTGATGAAATCCTCATTCGGCACCACGATCCAGCGCCCATCGAAGGTTTCCAGAATGGTGGCCCGCGCCGTCATCTTGACGATTGTCCCGGCCTCACCGCCATCAAGCTCGACGAAATCGCCCACGGTCGCCTGCCCTTCCAAAAGCAGAATCACACCGGAAATGAAGTTCGACGCGATTTTCTGAAGCCCGAATCCAAGCCCCACACCAATCGCACCGCCCAGAACCGCCAGCGTTGTCAGGTCGATGCCCATGATATTCATCAGCACAAGGAACGCGGCGGCGAATATTGCGAACTCGACCGTCTTGGTGGCCAGTTCCCGCGTCGCGGGCCGAAGCTCTTTCTGCCGCGCGATATAGGTGGCCGATTGCGTATTCGACCAGCGGCCCAGCCAGAACAGAATGCTGCCTGCAATCAGACCGCGCACGACCGACAACAGCGAAAAGCGGATATTGCCAACGCCGATCACCGTTTCCGCCAGCCAGACCTGCACCGGCTCCAGCAGCCCAAGCGCATAGAGCGCCATCACCGGTATCAGCACGTACTTGCCCAAAAGCTTCAGGAACGGGTCCTTCAGGATGTCCCGCACCAACGCCCGCGCCGCGAGAAAAAGGAAGACGCGCTTGCCAAAGGCGATCACGGCGCCCGATCCGAACAGCGACCGCACGATCTCTTCGCCCATGGCGGTGAGCGTGTATGCCAAAAGCGGCAGGGTCAGCGGCACGAATTGCAGCAGGAACCGGCGGGCTTGCGCCAGATAGGTGTCCTGATCCTGGGGCGGTGTCAGCAGACCGGCCAACGCCGGGCGCAACCGCCGCGATACGAGCCATGCCAGCAGGAATGCCACGACCAACAGCGCGAACTGCGACCATGCAGCGGGCGAGATCAGCCATTGCTGCGCGATCTCCAGCGCCTGCTCGGCATAGCCAACGACGACACCCACGATTTCCGGCTGGTTTTCCATATTGCCCTTGCCGCCACGCTCTATTGCACCATCGTCATGCAAGGTTCGCCGGAGCGTGACAAGTGACCGACATCACAAAAGACCCGATCTGCCCGCTATGTCTGCGCCCCATTCCCACGGACGTACCGCAAAGCCGTCACCATCTGATCCCGAAACTGCGCGGCGGGAAGGGCGGGCCAACGGTGCTTTTGCACCACATTTGCCACCGGGAAATCCACGCCACGCTGACCGAGGCGGAACTCGCGCGCGACTTCGCCACGATCGACGCCCTGCGCGTGCATCCACGCCTCGCCAAATTCATCGGCTGGGTTCAAAAGCGCCCGCCCGGTTTCCACTCTCGCGTTCCGGGCAAACGTCGCGGGCGTTAGCGGATCATCTGCTTGATCGCGGAAACATGGCTCGCTTTTGCGGATTCTGCGTCTGCGGCCAGCGCGTCGATGTTGTCATCAAGATCCTCCGCGGCCACCACCCGGTCGACGAGACCCCAGGCCAACGCCTCATCAGCCTCGATTTTCGCACCGCCCATCAGGATCATCTTGGCCCGCGCCGGTCCGACGAGGGCGGCCATCCGCACCGGATCCGATGGCTGCGGCAGGAAGCCGAGCTTCATAACCGGGTAAAAGAACTTCGCCCCGCGCACCGCCACGCGCA
The DNA here is from genome assembly GCA_013042605.1 of Paracoccaceae bacterium. Classification (GTDB taxonomy): domain Bacteria; phylum Pseudomonadota; class Alphaproteobacteria; order Rhodobacterales; family Rhodobacteraceae; genus JABDPT01. The sequence continues at coordinate 6,913 of JABDPT010000010.1, read as the reverse complement.
GATCGCACGCCAGCGCCATGCCGAACGCACCCCCGGCCAGCGACCCGTTAAGCGCACAGATCGACAGCCCGGGGAACGCAGCCAAGGCACCAGAGAGCCGTTCCCACACCGGGTCGGTGGCAAGACCTGCGCGCGCTGCCTCCAGATCGGCCCCGGCGCTGAACACCCGGCCCGCGCCGGTCAGAACAAGCACCTGCGCCTTGCCCGCCGCCTCGGTCGCGACATCCGCCAGATCGCCCAGCATCTCACCGGTTAACGCGTTGGCCTTGTCGGGGCGGTTCAGCGTCGCCGTCCAGCGCGGGCCCGCGCGGTCAACCTCGATCATGCGACAAGACCGATCCGGCGGCGAATATCCTCGTCCCGAAGGGAAATCTCGGACCCGACGAATTCATCAGCCTCGGGCGAGCACATCCACAAAAGCGCCTCTGCCGGCCACTCCGGCGGAATGTGATCGGACCAGTCAAGCTGGCTGACCGGGTTGATCCCCGACGCCTTGATATCGCGCTGCATCTGCGTGGCGACCGTGCCCGGCGACAGACCCATGGCGCGGATGCCGCTTTCACCGTTTTCCTTGTCCAGACACCGGGTCAACATCGCCGCCCCGGCCTTGGACGCGCAATAATGGCTCCACGCCTCGACGGGGCCATGTGCGGCGCCCGACGACACCGACAAGACCGTGCCGCCGCCATTATCAAGCATCACCGGCACAGCCGCGCGCATCACGTAATAGCTGCCCTTGAGGTTGATATCGATGGCCAGCCCCCAGTCGTCCGGATCCGACGTCACCAAGTGCGAAATCGGTTCCATAACACTGGCGTTGTTGATCGCCACATCAAGCCGCCCGAAGGTTTGCACCGTGGCGTCCACGGCGGCCTGAACCTCCCAGAAGCGGCCCACATCGCAGGGGATGGCAAGCGCGCCTGCGCCGATCTCCCCGGCAAGGTTCGCAATGCTGTCTTCGCTCCGCGCCAGAAGGGCGACATTGGCCCCGGCCTTGGCAAAAACTCTCGCGGTTGCGGCCCCGATACCCCGGCTTGCCCCGGTGATCAAAACCGTCTTACCCGTCATGTCGAAGTTTGCCATGTCTGCTCCCTTATGTGGCCTTTTTCCCGGGCCAGTTTGCCGCCATGCTTGACCACGGCACGCTCACGTTCAAAGCTATCCATGCATTCATTGGTACGAAAGACAATTCATGACCCATCCCCGCCGCCTTCTTGCCCTCGCCCTTCCTGCCGCGCTGACCGCGGTGCAGCCTGCCCTTGCCGATGTCACAGCCGCAGAGGTCTGGGACCGTTGGAAGGCGACAGCGGCGCAAAGCAATCAGACCATCACCGCAGGCAGCGAAACGATGGCAGATGGCGTTCTGACCCTGACGGATGTCACCGCATCCATCGATTTCCCGGAAGGCGCCCTTGTGGCCGAACTGGGCGAGGTCAAACTCGAAGAGCTTGAGAACGGGTCTGTTCGCATCGTGTCCGCACCGTCATACCCAATGCGCATCATTTCGAGCGGCGCCACGGATGAAGACTTCGAGATGACGCTGATCGTCTCACAGCCCGGCAATAGCGTTATCGCGAGCGGAGATGCCGACGCGACCTCGTATGCCTATAGCCTGCCGGTTGTCGACGTGACCCTGACCGAGTTTCTGGTCGATGCCGAACCCTTCGAAATGGAGGTTGCGTTTGGCGCACAGGGCGTTGGCGGCACCTTCTCGGCGGCAGAGGGACCTCAGGCGCTTTTGACCAATGCTTTGACGATCGATGGTCTGGCCATGCGGCTTGAAGTCGAAGATCCCCAGACCCCCGGCAGCATCATCAACATGACCTTTTCGCTGGACGACCTTGTGACCGACAGCACCGGCACGATGTCGTCGATGTCTGCCGCGCAGCCGCTTGGCGCGTTGCTGGCGCAAGGCATGACCTCGCGCGGCGGAATGCGCCACGGGCAGATGCTGTTTTCGATGTCGGCGACGGGAACCGGCGATGACTTCACCCTGAACGGATCCGTCGCCAGCGGAACGCTCGAAGCCGATCTTGGCGATGGCGGCCTGACTTATGGCGGCAGCAATCGCGATATCGCGCTCGCACTGTCGGGCGCCAGCATCCCGTTCCCGTCCGTCGGCTTCACCATCGCGGAATCGTCCGGCGAAATCAGCATGCCGCTGACCCCGTCCGATGAAGCCGCACAGTTCGGCCTGACCTCCCGCATTTCTGGCCTCGAGATGGATGAACAACTCTGGGCACTGTTCGACCCGACCGGCGTGTTGCCCCGGGATCCGGCCTCTCTGCTGATCGACATCTCCGGGTTGGGCAACTGGTTCGTCGATATCACCGACCCCGCACAGGCGCAGGCATTAGAAAACAGCGGCGCCATGCCCGGACAGCTTGAAGGCATTGCCCTGAACGCGTTGCGGTTGTCGCTTCTTGGCACCGAACTGAATGGCACCGGCGACTTTGCCTTCGACAATTCCGGTGACGTACCCGCTCCCGAAGGCACGATCACACTGACGCTTGAAGGCTCGAACGCGCTGATCGACAAGCTGATCGGAATGGGGCTTGTCCCCGAAGATCAGGCGATGGGCGCACGCATGATGCTGGGTCTTTTCGCCCGTCCGACGGGCGAAGATGAACTGACTTCGACCATCCAGTTCAATCCCGATGGTTCGGTTCTTGCCAATGGTCAGCGGATCCGCTGACCTCGGCCTTCTTTGCGATCCGGGCTTGCGGCCACCGGCCCCGCGACCTAACTGCCATGGGACACATCAAGGACATCCCCCATGGCCAACACCCTTACCGATCTGACATCGGCCCTGCTTGACGCGGCCCGCCGCGCCGGGGCCGACGCCGCCGATGCCATCGCAATCGACGGCACTTCGGTGTCGATCGAGGTGCTGGGCGGCGCGCTGGAGGCTGCCGAACGTGCGGAAGGCGTGGATATCGGCCTGCGCGTGATCCTTGGACAGAAACAGGCCTGTGTTTCGGCCTCCGACACCAGCCCCGACACCATCGCCGAAATGGCCGAACGCGCTGTCGCCATGGCCCGCGAGGCCCCCGAAGATGGCTCTGTCGGCCTTGCCGACCCAGCACAGCTGACCACTGTCACCGATGCCGATGATCTTGAGCTTTCGGACCCCACCGCCGAACCCGATCCGGCAACCCTTCAAGACGATGCACTGCGCGCCGAGGCTGCGGCCCAGGCCGTCAAAGGCGTGTCACAGGTGCAATCGGCCGGGGCCGCCTATGGCCGCCGCCGCATCGCGCTGGCCGCGAGCAATGGCTTTTCCGGGGGCTATTCGCGAACCGACCGCTCCCTCTCATGCGTCGCGATCACTGGCGACGGGACGGATATGGAACGTGACTATTTCGGCGAAATGCGCATCTTTCAGGCCGACCTGCCCGATGCTGCCGTAATCGGTCGCATCGCCGGCGAACGCACCGCCGCCCGCGCAGGGGCGCGCAAACCACCCACCGGGGCATTCCCGGTCCTTTATGACGAACGCATCGCCAGCAGCCTGATCGGCCACCTTCTTCAGGCGGTCAACGGCAACGCCATCGTGCGCGGTGCCTCGTGGTTACGCGATGCGCAGGGCGAGCTTGTCTTGCCCGCCGGTCTCGACGTGATCGAAGATCCGCACCGCCGCCGCGCCGCTGGCTCAAAACCCTTCGACGGCGAGGGGCTGGCCACACGCCATCGAAAGATCGTCGAAAATGGCGTGCTGACCGGCTGGACGCTTGATCTGGCCACCGCCCGGCGGCTTGGCCTTGAAAGCACGGGAAATGCCGCGCGCGGCCCCTCTTCGCCACCTTCGCCAACCAACCACAACATCGCCCTGACCCAAGGCGACAAGACCCGCGACGCGTTGGTGTCAGAGATGGGCACCGGCCTTCTTGTCACCTCGATGATCGGCTCTTCGATCAATCCGACCAGCGGCGACTATTCGCGCGGCGCCTCTGGCTTCTGGGTCGAAAACGGTCAGATCACCTATCCGGTCAATGAATGCACCGTCGCGGGCAACCTGCGCGACATGCTCCGCACGATCATTCCGGCCAATGACGCGCGCCTGCACCTGTCGCGGGTCGTGCCGTCGCTGTTGGTCGAGGGGCTCACGATTGCCGGTGCCTGATCTCGACCTTCTGACCGACGCCGCCCGTGCCGCCGGAACCCTCGCCCTGCCGTTCTGGGAGGGCGAGAACAAGGTCTGGGACAAGGGGCGCGACGATCCGGTGACCGAAGCCGATTACGCGGTCGACACGTTGCTGCGCGAAACGCTTACCGCCGCCCGCCCCGACTATGGCTGGTTATCCGAAGAAACCGAGGATGGCGCGGCACGGCTTGCCCAAAAGACGCTTTTCATCGTCGATCCCATCGACGGAACCCGCGCCTTCGTCGCCGGTCAGCGCACTTGGGCGCATTCCCTTGCGATCGTCGAAAACGGGCAGGTCACCGCAGGTGTTGTCTACCTTCCCGCTCTCGACAAGCTTTACCGTGCGGAACGTGGGGGCGGTGCCACGCTGAACGGCGCGCCGCTGACCGTTTCGGACCGCCGCGACCTTGGCGGCGCAAGCGTTCTGGCCTCGCGCCCCGCATTCGAACCGCGCCATTGGCCCGGCGGCCTGCCAAAGATCGAACGCCACTTTCGCCCCTCGCTCGCCTACCGGCTTTGTCTGGTGGCAGAGGGGCGGTTCGACGCGATGCTGACCCTGCGCGACAGCTGGGAATGGGACATCGCCGCCGGTGGTCTGATCGCGGAAGAAGCCGGGGCAAAGGTGACGGATCGGTACGGCGAGTTGCTGAACTTCAACAACCCGCACCCGGTGACCAAGGGCGTCCTGACATCGACCCCCGCCCTGCACGACGCATTAAGCGCCGGGTTGAACGGCTAGACGCCAGTTCGTCAGGTCTCGGGGTCGGCGCAGGTCGGTTCGGACCTGCTGTTCCCGTTGCCCTTGCCTTTCCCCTTGCCATTGCCGTTCGTCGGCTCTTCGACACACTCTTCTTCGGGTTCGGGATCCGGCGGGGTGGTGCCACCACCGCCTGTCGAGCCATCACCCGTCGAACCGGAATCGCCCGTGTCGTCACCTGTGTCGCCGCCCGCATCACCTGCGGTGTCCCCGCTTGGGTCGCTACCAGTATCGCCGCCGGCATCGTCGCCTGTGCCGGTTTCGCCACCAGACCCCGTATCGCTGCCGCTGTCACCGCCGGATCCGGTATCACCACCCGCCCCGCTGTCGCCGCCAGACCCACCGTCACTGCCAGAGCCAGAGCTGCCGCCGCTGCCACTGCCCCCGCCCAGACCGCTGCCGAAGTCTTCCGGCAGGTCGACCGGACTGTCGCCACCGCCGTGATCGGGGTCGACGTAACTGTTGCCAGAGCTACCGGAACCATTGCCGCTTGTCGGCTGCGGCGAAACCGGCATTTCCATTGACGCCACGCGATCACCGATATCTTCGGCGGTCGCAGTCGTTCCGCTGGATATACTTGAAAGAGCCGCGACTCCAACGCCAAGCACAAGGCTTGTCAGCACCACCAGATCGGACGTGGCGCTACCCTCCTCGGAGCAGGAAAACCGCGAGAGTACAACATCGGGAACGTCCCGCCGAAAGCGGGGTAGAATTCGCACAAGGGAATACATTGACCTATCCAAAACAAACGCGGCGCTGGGATCGCCACAAGGTCGGAATGCCATGAAACATGATCCTCAGCGGGCCGCGATCAGGGTAAGATCGTGGCATCCTGGACTATCGCTCAACAATGCCGAAAATGTTGCGAGATCGTTAATCGGACCAGCACCAATAGACCCAGGCTTCTGTGATGCACGCCACCCCGCGCGAATCGTGCTTAACAGCGGAGGATCGTTTTTCGACTGAAACGTCGCGGGAAAAGCCGAGTATCCACCACAAATCCAAAAGCAGCAGCCACCGCACGCGACCCCTCAAGGTCCGATCATCTCCCGATTTCCTGAAATCTGGTCGGAGTGAGAGGATTCGAACCTCCGACCCCTGCCTCCCGAAGACAGTGCTCTACCAGGCTGAGCTACACTCCGACCGTGGCGGGGGGCGTAGCGTTTTGGCCCGCCATTTGCAAGGGTTTCAATCCCGCGGCTCGCCCATCTTTTGCATCGCACTCACCCGTGGCGACGTGCCGGTTTCCGCCCGCGACCGGGTGCGCAGAACCGGCGTAGTCAGGGATATCCCGCTCAGGCTTTCGCGCAGCACGATGTAAAGCCCGCTAACGATGATGATTGACGCGCCCGCAATGGTCCAACTGTCCGGCATCTCGGCAAAGAAGAACGCGCCATAGACCGCCGCCCAAAGGATCTGAGAATACTGCATCGGCGCCACCACCGCCGCATCCGCCGCCTTGTAGGCCGCGATCACGCACAGCCCGCCGGTAAAGGCGAGCACCGCGATCACGCCGACAAGTCCAAGATCCTCAACCGGCATCGGGCGATAAAAGATCGGCATCAGACAAGCCATGACCACGAAATTCGCCATCATCGGATATAGCAGTAACACCGCGTTGCGTTCGTCCCGCCCGATCTTGCGCACGATGATCGACGCAAGCGCCCCGCACACCGCCGCCGTCAGCGCGGCAAGATGCCCAAGCCCAAGCGGGGCCGCGCCGGGCCGAATGACCACAAGCACGCCGATAAGGCCGACAAAAACCGCGGCAAGCCTGTGCTTGCCGACCTTTTCACCCAGTATCGGGATCGAAAAGATCGTGATCAGCAATGGCGCGGCAAAGAGGATCGCATAGGTTTGCGCCAGCGGCAGGGTCGAGAACGCATAAAACGCCGTCGATCCGGTGATCATCGCCGCAACGGTGCGCAGCGCCGTCCACCACGGATGCACAGGGATCAACGTCGCCCGGGTGCTGTCGCGCATCAGCATCAACATCACCAACGGGAAGGACA
>JABDPT010000317.1 GCA_013042605.1 Paracoccaceae bacterium | reverse complement strand
CCTCTGCGCGCCGCTGCGACTGTTCGTATTGCGCGCGCCGCGGCGCCATCGCCGTTTCCGCCCCGCTGGAGGCGCTGAAGGTCGTGCGCGGAGCCGATACCCTGACGCTTTATCAATGGGGCACGATGACCGCGCGCCACTGGTTTTGTTCGGTCTGCGGGATCTATACCCACCATCAGCGCCGCTCGAACCCCAATGAATACGGCGTTAATGTCGCCAATATCGAGGGTATGAACCCGCGCGATCTGGGCGAGGTGCCCTGGACCGACGGGATCAACCATCCCTCTGACCGCGCCAAGACGTGACGCCCCGTCCCGGTCTTTTGGCCGGAAATATTCCGGGGGAGACGCGCAGCGTCGGGGGCAGCGCCCCCAAACAACCTTAGCTGTCGCGGATAACGCCCGAGAACTTCTCGAAAATCTCGGTATTGGCGGTGATAAGCGCGCCGGAGTCGATCAGGTTCTCGCCCGGGACGAGCGGTTCGGTGAACCCACCGGCTTCCTGCACCAGCAAGAGCCCTGCGGCGATATCCCAGGCATGCAGCCCCCGCTCCCAATAGCCGTCATAGCGCCCGGCCGCGACATAGGCGAGATCGAGCGCCGCCGCGCCCCAGCGCCGGACACCGGCCGTGGCGGGCAGCAGCCGCGCGAGATCCTGCAACGTCGCGGGAAGATCGGGCCGCCCGCCGAAGGGCAGACCGGTGGCAAAGACGCATTCGATCATCTTGCTGCGCCCGGAAACCCGCATCCGGCGTTCATTCATCCAGGCGCCCTGCCCCTTTTCGGCGACGAACATCTCGTCCTTGGCCGCGTCATAGACCACGGCCGAAACGATTTCGCCTTTGAATTCAAGGGCGATGGACACCGCCCAATGCGGCATGCCGTGCAGGAAGTTCGTCGTTCCGTCCAGCGGATCCACGATCCAGCGCCGGGTCGGGTCCTTGCCCTCCACGGGGTCGCTTTCCTCGGCCAGCCAACCGTAATTCGGCCGCGTCGACATCAGTTCTTCGCGGATGATCTGTTCGGCGGCGATATCGGCGCGGCTGACGAAATCGCCCGCGCCTTTCGACGACACCTGCAGGTTTTCGACTTCCTGGAAGTCCTTGATAAGGCTGCGCCCGGCCTTGCGCGCGGCCTTGATCATGACGTTGAGATTGGCACTGCCCTGCATGTTCACGCTCCGAATATCAGGGGGGGCGTATACGTGCGCGCGCGGCGCGGCGCAAGGCGGTTGACCCTGCGGCCCCGAGTGTCGCGCAAATGGGCGGCGCTGGTACGAAAAACGAAGATTGCCGGCTTTCCCGGTGGAATTAACGGCTCCGAAACGCCCGCGGTCTTAGGGTGCCCGGAATTGAGCCGCACGTCGCGGCGCTTCATGTCAGGAGACGTCCATGTTCCGCCCGATTGCGATTATCGCGTCCTGTTGCCTTGCCCTGCCCGCGCTGGCCGATGAATTCGCCCCCGCGATGCAGCAATATCTTGAGGAAGAGGTGCGCCAGTGGTCCGACAACGCCGTTCTGGTCGACGCGATCCGCGCACAAAATGCCCGCACCGCGGGGTTGTCGCAGGATGAGATCGACGCCCTCGACCTCGCCTGGCGCGACGAGGTTGGCGCGGGCGACCGCCCGACGATTCGGACCGTCCTCGAAAACGAGGCGGCGGCCTTTCTGCGCGAGCGTGTGGCCGAAGCCGGCGGCGTGATTACCGAAGTGTTCGTTATGGACGCGCGCGGTTTGAACGTCGCGGCCAGCGACGTCACCTCGGATTATTGGCAGGGGGACGAGGCCAAATTCACCGAAACCTTCCCTAACGGAGCAGGCGGGGTCCATCTGGGCGAGGTCGAATTCGACGAATCGAGCCAGCGCTTTCAGGGCCAGATCTCCGTGACAATCACCGATCCGTCTACGGGTCAGGCGCTGGGGGCGATGACCGTCGGTGTCGATGCCGAAGCGTTGATGTAAGCCCTGATCAAAAGAGAAGTGGACCGCCAGATGCCCCGCAACGACGCATCCCCGAAGCGGGGCACATTTATCGCTTCGGTCTTTATGAAAAGTGCCGCGGTGATGACGGTTGTAACGGCCATTGTCGCCGTTCTTCTGGCGACACAAGCCGCCAAGATAACCGAGTCGATCGCCCTGCAGGGGCTGCGCGATCTGGCGACCGAAGCGACCGAAATCACGGCTGATCAATCGGCCGGCATGGTGCGGTTTTCCCGGCAGGAACAGCTTGACGCGCTTCTTGCCCAAAAGCTCGCGGATAGTGACGGACAGGCGCTTGCAACCGTGGTCATTGACCTTGACGGCAAGGACGTTGCCGTTTCGGGAACAGCACCCCCGCAGACACTAAGCGACCTGCGGGCCCTGGCCGGCGCCGCATCCCTTACCGGAGGCATCGAGAGCACCGGCGACGGCTTTTTGATTGCCGCGCCCCTGCGTTTCGGGGCCGATGGCGCGGTGGTCGGCGCCATTGCCATGGCCTGGACGCCCGAACAGTTGCTGTCCACGATCGCCGCGCGCAAGAGGATGCTCTGGTTGACCGCGGCAGGGGTTTTCGTGATCTTGATCCTGGCCGGTGGGCTCGCGCTGCGCTGGTCGATTTCGGTTCCGCTTCGCCGGGTCGAGGAGGCGATGCAGGATGTGGCCTCCGGGGCGCTGGATACCGAAATTCCCGCCCGCGCCCGACAGGATGAGATCGGGACGATCGCCCGCTCTCTCGACGGGTTCCGCCAAAGCCTCGAAGCCGCCCGCAAGGCCCAAATTGAAAACGAACTCACCGGCGCGCGGTTCCAGGGCGCCTCTGTTCCGCGGCTTGTCATCGGCACCGATGGATCCGTCAGCCATGTCAGTGCCGATTTCGTTGCCTTTGCCGAACGGCATGCCGCGGCGATTGAAAAGACCGCACCCGGGTTCGATCCGGCTGCCTTGCCAGAGCTCGGAATTGGGTCGTTGGAAAAGCTTGTTCCGGATCTGCGCGGCCTGCTTTCGGATGCCTCGAGGCTTCCGCATGAAGTCGATATTCGCCTTGGGGAGACAAAATTCTGGGTCGGGATATCGCGTGTTCAGGACAAGCTTGGCACGACATTCGGTACGGTTCTCGAGTGGGAGGACGTCACCAGCCGCCGCAAGGTCAGAGCGACGCTCGCAGCCCTTGAGGCGAACCAGATCCGCTGTGAATTCGATGCCAACCATCGTCTGAGCGACGGGAATGCGCGGTTCTATGCGCTGATTGACCGCCCCGAAACCGATCTGGTCGGCCAGCCGATGACCGAGCTTGTCCGGCCCGGTGGGGATGAGACCGAGTTGACCGCCGCGCTGGCCCGGAATGAGGCCTATTTCGGCCGGTTCACTATGTCGGGGACACGGGGCGATCGCCACGTGGATGGCAGCCTGAGCCCGGTTCTGGACAACACGGGGAACGCGACCAGTTATCTGCTGCTTGGGCAGGATGTGACGGACGCGACCGAGCGCCTGCAATTCGCCGAGGAAGAACGCTCGCGGATCGAGGCCGAGCAGCAGGCCGTGGTCGAAGCCTTGCGCGTTGGCATGGCGGCGCTTTCTGACGGCGACCTGACAGCGCGTCTGACCACCCCTTTCGCGGCACAGTACGAACCGCTTCGCGCGGACTTCAACGCCGCCGTCGACAGGCTGCACGCGGCCATTGCCGCCGTAACGGAACGCGCAGGCGCCATCCGTGGCGAGGTTGCCGATATCTCGGGCGCGGCGGATGACCTGTCGCGCCGCACCGAACATCAGGCCGCGACACTTGAAGAAACCGCCGCCGCCCTGGCCGAAATCACCGCCTCGGTCAGTTCGGCCGCCGAAGGGGCGCGCCGCGCCAATGATGTCGTGGACGAGGCGCGGACAAATGCCGAGGCGTCGGGCGGGGTCGTTCAGGATGCGGTCGCCGCGATGGGAGAGATCGCAGATTCGTCAAGCAAGATCTCGAGCATTATCAGCGTGATCGACGACATTGCGTTTCAGACCAACTTGCTGGCGCTGAACGCCGGTGTCGAGGCCGCGCGCGCGGGCGATGCCGGGCGCGGTTTCGCGGTGGTGGCGTCGGAAGTCCGGGCGTTGGCGCAGCGATCGTCGGACGCGGCGCGCGAGATCAACTCGCTCATCTCAGCATCCGGCGAGCATGTGGAACGTGGGGTCACGCTTGTCGGCGATGCCGGGATCGCCCTCAAACGCATCGTGGAGTCGGTCGGCGGGATATCCGACCACGTGGCCGGTATCGCAGCCTCGGCCCAGGAACAGTCCAGCGGATTGGCCGAGGTGAACACGGCAATGAGCCAACTCGATCAGGTCACACAACAAAACGCGGCCATGTTCGAAGAAACCACCGCCGCGAGCCAGACGTTGAACAGCGCAGCCAACGAGCTTGCCCAATCCGTCGAACGGTTCATCCTCGGAAGCAAACCGCCGACCGCGTCAACCGCCAGCCAGACCTTCGTCTCTGCCCGCGGCGCGGCGTCCAACCCTCCGCTTCCTCTCCCGTCATCCACGACGGGGGCCCTTGCAACGGCTGTGCCTGAGGCGCTTTCCGAAGATCAGCTGGACGAAGACTGGCAGGATTTCTGAGGGTCGCCCCGTGCAGTCCCCCCAGTTCAATCGGCTGGCATCACCGATCTTGCCCCCAGGCACTTCGATACCAACGCACAATCGCGGCCCGCTCTTCCGGTTCCATCCAGGTGATATTCGCCGGCGGCATCGCATGGCTGACCCCGGATTGGATCATCACATCGCGCGCGTGGCGGGCGACATCGCCCTCGGTCTCGAGCAGTACGCCCTTCGGCGCCCAGCGAATACCGTCCCAAACCGGTTCGCGCGCATGGCACATCGAACACCGCCCCTGGACGATATTATAGGCCTCGTCGAACCCCTGCGCCGAGGCAAACCGCGTCTCATGGGCGTTCAAGATACGTGCCTCGGCCTCTTCGACCGGCGCGAACATCGGCGCGGTCGAGAGCCCCATGATCGCGATGAAGAGGATCACCGTCACCGCCCAGGTCCAGTTTGGCCGCCCCTCGCGCGCGTGCATGCTGTTGAAATAATGGCGAATGCTCACCCCCATCAGAAACACCAGCGCCGCGATCAGCCAGCTGTATTCGGTCGCGAAGGCCAGCGGGTAGTGGTTGGACAGCATCAGGAAGATCACCGGCAATGTCAGGTAGTTGTTATGGGTCGACCTCAGCTTGGCGATCTTGCCGTATTTCGCATCCGGCACCCGCCCAGCCTTAAGATCGGCCACGACGATACGCTGGTTCGGGATGATGATGAGAAAGACATTCGCCGTCATGATCGTCGCGGTGAAGGCGCCCAGATGCAAAAGCGCTGCGCGCCCGGTGAAGACCTGATCATACCCCCAGCTCATCGCCACAAGCAGCGCGAAAAGCAGGATCATGAGCACCGTCGGTTGATCCCCGAGCGGCGATTTGCAAAAGGCATCATAGATGATCCAGCCGACCGCGAGCGAAGCCGCCGAAATCAGCACCGCCTGCCAGACCAGAAGGTCGGCCTTCTCGGCGTCGATGAGGTAAAGTTCGGCCCCCGCCCAATAAACGATCGCCAAAAGCGCCGCACCCGACAGCCAGGTGGCATAGCTTTCCCATTTGAACCAGGTCAGATGTTCGGGCATCGCCGCCGGCGCGACGAGATATTTCTGGATATGATAGAAGCCGCCCCCGTGAACCTGCCATTCCTCGCCATCCGCGGGACCGGCGATATCGCGGTTCAGCCCAAGGTCCAGGGCGATGAAATAAAACGACGATCCGATCCAGGCGATGGCCGTGATGACGTGCAGCCAGCGCACGGCAAACCCTATCCAGTCCCAGATGATCGCAAGTTCGTACATTCGCAAGCCCCCGTGCGTTTCACCAAGGCTAGCCCGGTGCGCAGAATTCCGGTATTCGAGAATTCAATCGAACAGTTTCAACCTAAGCCTGATAATCGCCCATGTCCTATCTCGACAACATCCGGACCTTTCTGCGCGTCTATGACCTCGGCTCGATGTCGGCGGCGGCGCGGGACCAGCGTGTGTCGCCGGCGGTCGCGTCATCGCGGATCGCGCAGCTTGAGGGGCATCTTGGCGTTCGGCTTTTCCAGCGCAGCACGCGGAGCCTGAAGCCGACCGAACAGGGGCGGCTGTTCTATGGCGAAGCGCAAAAGGTGATCGATGCCGTGGATGCCGCCGAGGCCGCGGTCAGCCGGGTCACGCAAGCGCCGCGCGGATCGCTTTTCGTGGCCGCGCCGCTTGGCGTTGGTCGGCGGTTCATCGCGCCGGGCGTGCCCGCCTTCAAGGCACAATACCCGGAGATCGATGTGCGATTGCGCCTGTCGGACCGGAAGATCGACCTGACCGCGGAAGGCCTTGATGTGGGTTTGTTTCTTGGCCAGCCCGAGGACTCGAACCTGCGCATCCGGAAGCTGGCGGACTGTCCGCGGGTGCTCTGCGCCGCGCCGGACTACGTCGCGCGGCGCGGCAACCCCAGGGATGGCGCGGCGTTGGTGGCTGACAAGCACGACTGCCTGAACCTGCGCTTTCCGGGCGCGCCCGAGTTTCGCTGGACACTTGAGACGCCCGACGGGCCGGAGCGGTTCAATGTCACCGGCCCCTTCGAATCCGATGACGGCGACGTGCTAACCGACTGGGCACTGTCAGGGCATGGCATCGTGATGAAACCGGTCTTCGAAGTCGCGCATCACCTTGAAAGCGGGGCGCTTGTGCCGGTGGCCAAGGCGACACCGCCGCAGCCCGTGCAATTGGCGTTTCTTTACGCGCATCGCCGGTTGCAGGACCCCAAGGCGCGACTTTTCATCGACTTCATGGCAGAACGGATTGCGGATCAGCTGCCGCGATAGGTGGAATAGCCGAAGGGCGACAGCAGAAGCGGGACGTGGTAATGCGCGGGCTCGGACATGCCGAAGCGGATCGGGACGATGTCGAGGAACCGGGGCTCTTCGGGCGGCGTGCCGATCTGGTCGAGGTAGGGGCCTGCATGGAATTCCAGCTCATAGGTGCCGGTGGCGAAGTCTTCCTTGGGCAGGATCGGGCTGTCGGTGCGGCCGTCGGCATTGGTCGTCATCCGGCGCAGAAGGCGGCGCGCGTCGCCGTCGATCCGGTAGAGCACAATCTCCAGCCCGGCGGCGGGGCAACCGCGCGCGGTGTCAAGAACATGGGTCGTCAGATATCCGGCCATCGCGGGGCTCCCTTCGCGTTTTTCCCTTTCTGCGCCAGCAAGGGCTTGAGGGGAAACCCCTTTCGGGCGAGGCTCTTTCAAATATTTGGCGATAGCGCGGGGTTGCGGCCCCGGCTAGGCCAGCGCCGAGGAGACAGACGCCCATGCGATACCCCCGCGATATGATCGGATACGGGGCCACGCCGCCCGATGCAGCCTGGCCCAATGGCGCGAAGATCGCGGTGCAATTCGTCGTGAATTACGAAGAAGGCGGCGAAAACAACCTGTTGCATGGCGATCCAACGTCGGAGGCGTTTTTGTCGGAGATTGTCGGTGCGGCGGCCTGGCCCGGGCAGCGACACTGGAACATGGAAACGATCTATGAATACGGCGCGCGGGCGGGGTTCTGGCGCATTCACCGGTTGTTCGGCGAGTTTGGCATTCCGGCCACGGTTTACGGGGTCGCGACCGCGCTGGCGCGTTGCCCCGAACAGGTGACGGCGATGCAGGAGGCCGGGTGGGAGATTGCGAGCCACGGGCTGAAGTGGATCGAATACAAGGACATGGCCGAGGCCGAGGAGCGCGCACATTTGGACGAGGCGGTGCGGCTTCATGCGGAAGTGACCGGCGAACGCCCGCGCGGCTGGTATCTGGGCCGGGCGTCGATGAACACGGTGCGGCTGGCCGCCGAAGAAGGTGGATTTGACTATATGTCAGATAGTTACGCTGATGACCTTCCCTATTGGATGCGGATCAGCGGGCGGGATCAGTTGATCATTCCCTATACGCTTGACGCCAATGACATGCGGTTTGCCACGCCGCAGGGGTTCAATGCGGGCGACCAGTTCTTTGCCTATCTGCGCGACAGTTTCGATGCGCTTTATGCCGAGGGGGCGGCGGGCGCGCCGAAGATGATGTCGGTGGGCCTGCATTGCCGGCTGGTCGGTCGGCCCGGTCGGATCATGGCGCTGCGCCAGTTCATCGAGCATGTGCAGGCGCATTCGGACGTGTGGGTGGCGCGACGGATCGAGATTGCGGAGCATTGGGCGCGGCATCATCCGCCGACCGAGGCGACGCGGCCGTCGCAGATGAAAAAGGACGCGTTTGTTGCGGCCTATGGCGGGATTTTCGAGCATTCGCCCTGGATTGCGGACGGGGCGCACGGGCTGGAGCTGGGCCCGGCGCATGACCGGGCGGCGGGTCTGCACAATGCGTTGGCGCGGGTGTTCCGGTCGGCCAGCGAGGAACAG
>JABDPT010000314.1 GCA_013042605.1 Paracoccaceae bacterium | reverse complement strand
AGAAGGCACAGCGCGAGGGGATGCTTTAAGCACCCGTCGGCATCAGCACTGGGCGGGCTTGCCCCGCCGATCAGACGACCCCCGTGCGAAGGCTCGGGGGTTTGTCGTTTTAAGGGACAAGCCGGGCAGCGTCTGCCCGTGGGGTGGCGCCGCACCAGTTGAACCGCACGCTTTATGGCAGCAAATCACATCTTCCGATTGGCCTGCGCGCCGACCGCACGAAAGCGCCAGCCCGCCGGACGGGCAGGCGCTGCCCGGCGCCTGCGGCTTGATTCCCGGGCCGCTCGGCTCAATCCACCGGCAATGCCGTCGTCTGCATCACCGTGCGCAGCGCAAAGCTCGAATGCATCTGCGCCACCCCCGGCAATCGCGCCAGATACCGCCGATGAATGCGCGCGAAATCCTCGCTATCGATCGCGCTCACCTTCAGCAGGTAATCCGCCGTGCCCGCCATCAGATGGCATTCCAGCACATCCGGTATCCGCGCGACCTCGCGCTCGAACGCGTCCAGCACTTCATCGGCCTGCCCTGAAAGCGTGATCTCGACGAATACGGTCGTCGGTCGCCCGATCTTGCGGCGGTCGAGCAGGGCGACATACCGCGCGATGATCCCGTTTTCCTGCAACCGGTAAACCCGGCGGTGACAAGCCGAAGGCGACAGGTTCACCTGCTCGGCCAATTCAGCATTCGACATCCGGCCCGCGCGTTGCAGAACGGTCAGGATGCGACGGTCGGTCTCATCGATATCGGACATATGGCAGATTCTTCGATCAAAGCGCCTGATCTGGCATGTTTCTTGCTCAAACTTCCGTTACCTGCGGCAAGATATCAATCGAATTCGGGCGAGGCCACGTGACTATCCCGGATAAGGGAGAAGGAAACACACCATGAAAATCGGATGTCCGACCGAAGTCAAACCACAGGAATTCCGCGTCGGGCTGACCCCGAACGCCGCACGAGAGGCTGTCGCCCACGGCCATGACGTGATCGTTCAGGCGGGATGCGGGCTTGGCTCGGGCTTCACCGACGACGACTATACCGCCGCCGGGGCCGCGCTTGCCGATACCGCGGCAGAGGTCTTTGCCGCCGCCGACCTGATCGTGAAAGTCAAAGAACCGCAAGCCCCCGAACGCGCGATGCTGCGCGAGGGGCAGGTGCTTTTCACCTATCTCCACCTCGCGCCCGACCCCGACCAGACGCGCGACCTCCTCAACAGCGGCGTCACCGCCATCGCCTATGAAACCGTGACCGACGCACGCGGCGGCCTGCCGCTTCTGGCCCCGATGTCAGAGGTCGCGGGCAAACTTGCCCCCCAGGTCGGTGCTTGGACGTTGCAACGCGCCAATGGCGGGCGCGGGGTGCTTTTGGGCGGTGTGCCGGGAGTGGGCCCCGCGCAGGTCGCGGTGATCGGCGGCGGTGTTGTCGGGACGCACGCGGCCCGCGTTGCCGCTGGCATGGGCGCGGACGTGACCGTGCTCGATATGTCCCTGCCCAGATTGCGCCAGCTTGACGATGCGTTCGGCGCCCAATTCCGCACCCGCTATGCCAGCCGCGCGGCGACCGAGGAACTGGTTGCAACCGCGGATATGGTGATCGGCGCGGTGCTTATCCCCGGCGCCGCCGCGCCCAAGCTGGTCACGAAGGCTCAGCTAAGCGACATGAAACGCGGCGCCGCCATCGTCGATGTGGCCATCGATCAGGGCGGGTGCTTCGAAACCTCGCGCGCCACCACCCATGATGACCCGATCTATGAGGTGGACGGCGTGATGCATTACTGTGTCGCCAACATGCCCGGTGCGGTCGCACGCACGTCGACCATCGCGCTGTCGAACGCGACGATGCCCTATCTGATGACGTTGGCCGACAAGGGCTGGCGCGACGCGATGTCTGAGGATCCGCATCTTTTGGCCGGGCTCAATACCCATGCCGGGCGGCTGACCAATTATGCGGTGGGAAAAGCGCTGGCGATCGACGTGTTGTCGCCGCAGCTTGCGCTCAAGCAATAGCCGGGGCCCGCAAAGGCCCCGGCGCGCGGCTTACTGCTTTTGCAGCGCGTCACGGATTTCCATCAGAAGCTCTTCCTGCGTCGGGCCCTTGGGCTCCTCGGGCGCGGCCTCTTCCGGCTTGCTCGCGGCGTCTTTCACCTTGTTCACCATCTTGACCAGAAGGAACACGACCCAGGCGATGATCAGGAAGTTGATAAGCGCCATGATGAAGTTGCCATAGGCAAAGATCGCGCCTTCTTCCCCTTCGGTCAGACGATAGCCCAGACCCGAAAAGTCGATCCCGCCGGTGAACAGACTGATGATCGGGGTGATCAGGTCGTTCACAAGCGACGTGACAATCGCGGTAAACGCGGCCCCGATAATGATACCAACGGCCATGTCCATGACGTTGCCCTTGGCGATAAAGTCCTTAAATTCGTTCAGCATTCCACCACTCCTGTTGTAGGTTCCCTCACCCGACACGTTGACGTGACGTGCATTTGCGCACACTGGCTAGCACATCCTGCGGGTTTCGCATCCCCTTTTTTCGGGGGAATAACGCGCCATCTTTCCCGTCTATCGAAAACGCATGAAAGCCCGGACAAATGAACGACCTCAGCCCTTTCATCAAGCTTGCCGGATATCCGATAACCGAACGCTGGCCCGCCACGCGCCCCGATGTGCTGCAACTCTACAGCTTTCCCACGCCCAATGGCGTCAAGGTGTCGATTGCCCTTGAGGAAATGGGGCTCGATTACGAACCGCACCGCGTGACGCTGGCCGAAAGCGACGTGAAAAGCGACGCGTTCCTGTCGCTCAACCCCAACAACAAGATCCCCGCGATCATCGACTCCGATGGACCGGACGGTCCGATAGGGTTGTTCGAAAGCGGAGCGATCCTGATCTATCTCGCCGAAAAGAGCGGCAAGCTGATCGGCACCGGCGCGAAGAAGTACGAAACCATCAAATGGTTGATGTTCCAGATGGGCGGGATT
This sequence comes from Paracoccaceae bacterium, assembly GCA_013042605.1. Taxonomy (GTDB): domain Bacteria; phylum Pseudomonadota; class Alphaproteobacteria; order Rhodobacterales; family Rhodobacteraceae; genus JABDPT01. Next base: position 564 of record JABDPT010000314.1, on the reverse strand, counting down.
GGTCCGATGTTCGGTCAGCTTGGCTATTTCTCCAAATTCGCTGGAGCCGAAATCGAAGATCCCCGCCCGCGCGAACGGTTTTTGACCGAGGCCAAGCGCCTTCTGGCCGTTCTCGAAAAAGAGCTTGCGGGCAAGGATTGGATCACCGGAGAGTTCTCCATCGCCGATATCGCGATTGCCCCTTGGCTGCGCGGTTTGGAAATGTACGGGGTGCGCGAGGCCGTGGGCTGGGCCGATCACCCGAACCTCGTTGCTTATCTCGATCGCTTTCTGGCCCGCCCGGCGGTTCAGCGCGGTCTGGTTATACCGACCCGCGATTAAGCCGTTTCAAGGCAGTGGCGCCGAAAGGCCCGCTTGAGCATATCCAACTCTGCGCGCAGAAGTGAGATCTCTGCGCGCAGGTCCTCATCCAGCGGATCGCCTGCCACAAGGCTGAAGCTGGCCAGTGTATCGCCGCTTGACGGTTCGGTAATCGTTACCGTCTGCACGCCGTCCGACAGGATCGATGCGGGCACCGGTACTTTCACGATCCAATGACCCGGCGCATCCGAAATCGGCTCGACC
>JABDPT010000313.1 GCA_013042605.1 Paracoccaceae bacterium | reverse complement strand
AAGACCGATAATGGCGCCAGGCAATTCGGCCCGACCCGGTTGAGGGTCATGTCATCGGGCCTGAGCTTGTCACGGTTTGCGACAAGCTGATCTTCACGCGCGGCGAGATCAGGGGCATCGGAAGGATGGGCGTCGATCACAACGGTCGCGTCGTTGCCATTGAGCGTGACATGCAGAAAGGCGTGGTGGCTGAAGACGGGGCCCGCCTCGCGATTGATGGTCAAGGCGGCAAGCACCTCTGCGGTCAGGGCGATGAGATGAGCGGCGCCGGACCGCCCCAGATCGCCGATATACATGCCCGGGCGCTTGCGGATCGCCTCGACACCCCCAAGCATTTCGACAGGGTGTGGCCCTTGTTTTTCCGGGTTACCAGAGTTCGTGGTCACGATGGACCTCACATATTATTTCCCAATATTTATATATATTTAAGGGTTATTTGTCACGAATCTTTCGCATGAAAATTGCCTAGGTAAAGGGGATCACCGCACCCACCACGATCAGCAGGCTTCCCGACACGATATTGGTGCGCCGCAGCGCCTTTGGTGAGGTCAACAAGCGGCGTATCCGATCGATGAAGAACGCGAAGCTTAGATTGCCCAGAAGCGGCACGATCATCGAGGCCACGACGATGGCGGCGATGTCCTGGGCGGTGATGTGGGTGAGGTCGAAGAAGCCGGGCAGGACGCCCATGTAGAACAGGATCGCCTTGGGGTTGCCGAGGATGACGGCCAGACCGGCGACAAAGCCCGCCCACATGCCAGGGCGTGTGAGGCGGCTGTCGCTGGCGATGGTTTTGCCCGCGTTGCGCAGGATAAGAAAACCCATAGCGAAGAAGACGAAGGCCGCGACCCATTTGAGCACCACCATGAAGCCGGTGAAGATCGACACGAGCCACGTGACACCGAGGACGGCGATGAGGGGCCAGAGTGCGTCGCCCACGACGACGCCAAGCGCCAGCGGCCATGCTGCCTGAAACCCGCCCGAGAGGCTGCGCGCCATGAGGGCGAGCCAGACCGGGCCGGGGGTGAAAAAGAGGATGAGCAAAGCGCCGGCATAAAGCGCGAGGTCGGGCGCGGTGATGGTCATTTGGCGTCGATCCGGGTCGTGCCGCCCTCGTCGCGCAACTCGATTGATTGACCGCGGTCGCCCAGGGCGTCGAACAGCCCCGGTTCCGTACCCGTCATCCAGGCTTGCGCGCCAAGGGCGCAAACCTCGTTATAAAGGGCGGCGCGTCGGGCGGGATCGAGATGGGCGGCAATCTCATCAAGCAGCAGAATGGGGGCGGCGCCGAAATCCTGCGCCAAGGCGCGGGCGTTTGAGAGGATGAGAGAGATCAGGAGGGCCTTTTGTTCGCCGGTGGAACATTGCTCGGCACTCACCCCCTTGGCGGTGTAGATCGCAGAGAGGTCGGCGCGATGGGGGCCGATCAGAGTGCGACCGGCGCGCATGTCTATGCCGCGCCCGTCGGCGAAGGCCGCGGCCAGAGCATCGGACCCGTCGGGCGGCGTGGCCCCATCGGCGTAGGTGAGCGAAAGGTCGGCTGCCGGGAAGACGGTTTCCGCGTCGCCTTGGGCCGTGGCGAGGCGCGCGAGCGCCGCAACGCGGTTCTGGCGAATGGTCTCGCCCGCTTCGGCCATCTGTGCCTCAAGCGCGGTGTACCAATGGCTGTCGCGCACCATGTCTTTCAACAGGCGGTTGCGTTCACGCATGGCCTTTTCATAGGTGAGAACCGCATCGGCATGGGTCGGCTCGAAGGATAGGGTCATCCGGTCGAGAAACCGGCGGCGGCCGTCCGCGCCCTCGATCCAGAGCCGATCCATCGACGGAACAAGCCAGAGAATGCGCGCGATGCGGCCAAGCGCGACCTGCGGGGCCGCCTTGCCATCGATGCGCAATTGGCGAGGCGTGCCGGGTTCAGCCCATGTTTCGATCTCGTGTGTCTGGTGCAGCGACGTGAGGGTTGCGGTGATCTTCCATCCCAGCGCTTCGGGTTGGCGCGACAAGGCGTCGGCGCTGGCGCGGCGCAGACCACGACCCGGGGACAGAAGCGATACGGCTTCGAGGATGTTGGTCTTGCCTGCACCATTCGGGCCCGAAATCGCGATGGGGCGACCATCGGTTTCGATACGGCTGCGCTGGTGCGAGCGGAAATGCGACAGCACCAGATCGGTAATGGCAAGGCGGGGCATCGGGTGGCCCTTCGGGTGGGAGGGGCCGGAGCGCGTAGTTATACGCGCATCGGCATCACGACATAGACGGCAGAAAGATCGTTGCCCTCGCGCATAAGCGTCGGGTCGGCGGCCGAGTTGAACAGGAACACGGCGTTTTCACGATCCACCTGACTGGCGATTTCCAGCAAGTACTTGGCGTTAAATCCAATTTCGAGGTGTTCGTCGCCGTAAGCCACGGCCAGTTCTTCCTCGGCCGCGCCGCTGTCGGGCGCATTGACCGAGAGAACCAGACGGTCTTCATCCAGGGCCAGTTTAACGGCGCGCGAGCGTTCGGACGACACGGTGGCCACACGGTCGACGGCCTGCGCGAATTCGGTGGCGTCCACCTCGAGCTTGCGGGTGTTGCCGGTCGGGATCACGCGGCTGTAATCGGGGAAGGTCCCGTCGATGACCTTGGAGGTCAGGGTGATGTCGGGGGTCGCAAAGCGGACCTTGGTTTCCGACACCGACACGGCGATGACCATGTCGTCATCATCGAGCAGTTTGCGCAATTCGCCCACGGTCTTGCGCGGCACGATTACACCGGGCATGTCGCCCGCGCCATCGGGAAGGGGCGCGTCGATACGTGCAAGACGGTGACCATCGGTGGCGACGCAGCGCAGGACCTGACTGCCATCGGCATCGGCCACGTGCATGTAGACACCGTTCAGGTAATAACGGGTTTCCTCGGTCGAGATCGCGAATTTCGATTTGTCGAAGAGGCGGCGCAGAAGCGGTGCGGGGGCCGAGAAATTCGAACTGTATTCGCTGGATGCCATCACCGGGAAATCCTCGCGGGGCAGCGTGGCGAGGGCGAAGTTCGACCGCCCGGCTTCGACCGTCAGCCGGCCAGAGGCACCATCATCGGTGAGGGTAACAAGCGCGCCGTCGGGAAGCTTGCGGACAATCTCGTGCAGGGTGACGGCGGCGACGGTGGTGGCACCGGCGCGTTCGACGACGGCGGGGGCACGGTCGATCACCTCGATATCAAGGTCGGTAGCACGAAAGGTGGCAGCGTCGCCCTCGGCTTCGATCAGGACATTGGCCAGGATCGGAATGGTGTTGCGCCGCTCGACGACCGACTGGGCCTGAGACACGGCCTTGAGAAGCGCCGCGCGTTCGATACTGATTTTCATGCCCTTGCTCCCATGAATGCCGGGGCGGGAAACGTAGCCGTTTTCTCGCCCGGCGCAAGTGGTTAGGCGGACTGTCGGCTGTTCGCGAATCGCGGTCAAGGGTGGTTACGGCCCCCGGCGCGGCAATTTCCGGGTCAGGGGCGCAATTGCAGCGCTCAGGCCTCGAGAGCGCGGCGCAAAAGCTCCAGATCTTCGGCGATCTGGCTGTCTTGGGCCTTGAGCTCTTCGATGCGGCGCACCCCGTGCATGACGGTTGTGTGGTCGCGCCCGCCAAAACGGCGGCCGATTTCCGGCAGGGACCGCGAGGTGAGCTGTTTCGAGAGGTACATCGCCACCTGACGCGGGCGGGCGAAGGTGCGCACACGCTTGGGGCCGATCAGGTCGCTGAGGCGGATGTTGTAATGGTCCGAGACCTGTCGCTGGATCGCTTCGACCGTGATCTTGCGGTCGGAGGCGCGCAGGATGTCGGCCAGACAGTCCTGGGCGAGTTCAAGGGTGATTTCGCGATCAACAAGGCTGCCGAATGCGAAAAGCCGCATGAGCGCGCCTTCGAGAACGCGGACGTTGTTGGAAATGCGATGGGCAAGAAACTCAAGCACGCCTTCGGCCATTTCAAGGTTCGGGAATTGTTCGGAATACTGGTCGACCTTCTGTTGCAGAATGCCGAGGCGCAGTTCGTAGTTCGTTGGATGCAGGTCGACGACGAGACCCGATTGCATGCGGCTGACGATGCGTTCTTCGATGCCCTGAATTTCGGTCGGCGCGCGATCTGCCGACAGGATGATCTGTTTGTTGAGGTCCACGAGCGCGTTGAAGGTATGGAAGAATTCTTCCTGCGTGGCCTCCTTTCCGGCGATGAACTGAACGTCATCAACCATCAGCACATCGACAGAGCGGAAAAGCTGTTTGAAGCCGATCATTTCCTTGTCGCGCAGTGCCTGTACGAAGCGGTACATGAACTGTTCGGCGGACAGGTAGACGACGCGCAGGTCGGGGCTTCGTGCCTGAAGCTCCCATGCGATGGCGTGCATCAGGTGCGTTTTACCAAGCCCGACGCCGCCATACAGAAAGAGCGGGTTGAAGGTGACCGTGCCGCCTTCGGCGACGCGCTTGGCGGCGGCATGAGCAAGCTCGTTGGGCTTACCGACCACGAAACTATCGAAGGTAAAGCGCGCATCGAGCGGCGCGCCGGGCAGGTCGACCGAGGCCGAGGTGCCGTTCTTGCGGGGCGCTGCGCCCGCCTGTTTTTTCGAAGCGGCGTTCTTGGAGGCCGGGGAAAGCTGGGACGGGGGCACGGTGAATTCGATGCGCGACACCGGATGGCCGGACCCGTTGAGTTCGTGAAGGATCGTGTCACCAAAGTTACGGGACACCCAATTGCCCATGAACTGTGTCGGCACGTGAAAACGGACGACGCCGTCTTCGAGTGCGGCAAACTCAAGGGGTTCGATCCAGTTGACGTAATTGTTCTTCCCGACAGTCCCGATAAGGTTTTCTCTGATATGGCCCCAAGTTTCGCTCGTCATTCTGACCCGACCCGTCCTTCGTTTGTGATTCATGATGGGCTTGACGCCCAACATGCGGCCAACCCTTGCAAGAGCAGGCCTTGTTGCCCCGCAATCACGCATCACAGTGACATCACTGCCCGGGTTCAAGCGGGCGCGGCGCCGCCGGGCGGCGGTGCGCAATGATGTCTTGGACATGACGGAACAGACCGATAAACGACCGGGTGGTCGCGCAGAGTGCCTTTGTCCCGTTGATCGGCTGTTCCGGTTGGCAGACCGGACCCCGAAATTGGCAGATGTCAGAGCGGGCCTGATCCCGTTCTAATGCCGACGACACCCTGTTGTTACAGCTTGCCGATCAGCCACCGCACCCGCCTCATGTCCCCCCAAGACGACGTGAATCGCCTGAAGAAGCTAGCCCGCAGAGGAAGCTTGAAGCAACACATCTTCAACCTTGACTCTGACTTTGATCGCGCGAATCCCACGCGCCGAACGGGGACGCAAAGTCAGCCGGGCGACAGGTGACTGACGGCAAAGAAAAAACGCGCCGGGATGCGGCGCGTTTACATGCTGTACGAAGTTTCGGCGGGGATCAGCCGATGGCTTTGACCCGCGTCGACAGGCGCGACATTTTGCGCGCGACGGTGTTTTTGTGGAAGACGCCTTTGGTCACACCACGCATCAATTCCGGCTGAGCGGCGCGCAGGGCGGTCGCAGCGGCATCCTTGTCACCCGAGGCAATCGCCTCTTCTACCTTGCGCAGGAAGGTGCGGATGCGCGAGCGGCGCGCCTTGTTCACGGCAAAGCGACGCTCGTTCTGGCGGGCGCGTTTCTTGGACTGGGGCGAATTTGCCATGCGTTCGTATTCCCGTTTTGGGGTGTCTTAAATCTGAAGACGCGCTTCTAGGCGCGAGTCGGCGCCAAGTCAACAGGGTTGGCCCTGCTAATTCGCGAGATCCTGCGTTACTTGTCGCGAAACTGCGCCTCGCGTTTGTCGATGAAAGCCTGCATGCCTTCGCTTTGGTCCTCTGACGCGAAAAGCGCGTGGAACAGGCGGCGTTCAAAAAGCAGTCCTTCGCGCAGCGTCGTCTCATAGCTGCGGTTGACGGCTTCCTTTACGACCATGGTCGTGAGCGCGGATTTCTCGGCAACCTTCTGAGCGGCCGCCATCGCTTCTTCCATCAACTTTTTCGCCGGGACGACGCGACTGACCAGCCCCGAACGCTCCGCCTCTTCGGCATCCATGAAGCGCCCGGTCAGGTGCATTTCCATCGACTTGGATTTGCCCACGAAGCGGGTCAGGCGCTGTGTGCCGCCGATGCCCGCAACGATGCCGAGGTTGATCTCTGGCTGGCCGAACTTGGCGGTGTCGGCGGCGATGATGAAATCGCACATCATGGCCAATTCGCAGCCACCGCCCAGCGCGTATCCGGCGACGGCGGCGATGACGGGCTTGCGCATGCGCAAAAGCTGTTCTACCTCGGGTCCGAAGAGATCTGAGGTGAAGGCCTCGACAAAGGTCTTTCCGGCCATTTCCGTGATATCGGCCCCGGCGGCAAAGGCCTTGTCCGAACCGGTCAGGACGACGCAGCGGACTTTTTCGTTTTCCTCGGCCTCGCGCAGGGCCTGGGTCAGTTCGCCCAATAGCTCTGCACTCAGGGCGTTGCGCTGTTCCGGGCGGTTGAGCCGGATGAGGCAGACGTGGTCTTCGACTTCGACGATCAGCGTATTGTAGGCCATGACACCCTGTTTTGTTGTTCGGTCGGTTCGCGTCGGGCCACGTGGCCCAGAGGTACGGTTGAACCTATGTTTGACACTGCGTGCAATAGAAAGTTGAGCGGCCGGACTGGACGATCCGGCCGATTGTTCCGCCGCAATCGGGGGTCGGGCATGGCGCGCCCTCGCGCCCATAGGCGCGGAAGGTATGCTGAAAATATCCAAGTTCTCCATCGGCTTGGCGATAATCGCGCAAGGATGACCCCCCGGCCTCGATCGCTTCGGACAGGACGTCGCGGATCACCGGGACAAGGGCGCGCAGCCTTGCGGGGGCGATCCGGCCCGCCTTGTGGCGCGGGTTGATCCGGGCACGGTGCAGCGCCTCGCACACATAGATATTCCCAAGCCCGGCAACGATTCGCTGGTCGAGCAAAGCGGCCTTGATCGGGGTCATCCGGCCCTTGAGCGCGGCGATGAGGTAATCTTCGTTGAAGGCATTCCCCAACGGTTCGGGGCCGATGGATGCGATCAGGCGATGTGCTTCGACCAGTGGGGTCGGCGCCAGGTCCATCGCGCCGAAGCGGCGGGCGTCGTTGAAGGTCACGCGGGCGCCACCGTCGATGTCGAGCACGACATGGTCGTGTTTTTCGGGGGCGGGATGATCATGGTGGAACTGTCCCAGTTGCGCGCCCGAGATCAGCATGCGCCCGGACATGCCGAGATGAATGATCAGCGTTTCACCCGAGGACAGATCGGCGAGGATGTATTTCGAGCGACGGCGCAGGGCGGTGACCGTCTGGCCCGTCAATCGGTCCGCCATACGATCGGGGAAGGGCCAGCGCAGGTCTGGACGGTTCACGTGGGCCTGTGCGATCCGGCGTCCTTCGAGGACGGGGACAAGGCCCCGGCGAACCGTTTCAACTTCGGGCAATTCAGGCATGGCGCCGCCTTTCCAGAATGGCGTTCGCGTGCCGCAACAAACCGCCTATCCCGTCGTAATAGGCCGACAGACGCAAACTGCCACGATCCCCAAATCGCAGGATGATATCGCCGGCCGAGCTATCTATTGCGACACCCGAAAGATCGGCCCAACGGTTTTCGCGCCAACGTAGGCCATAGTAGAGGGCCGCGACGCGGCGCTGGTCGTATTGGGCCCGGACGGCGAAACATAAGACGAGGCCGTACAGGAGCGCCAAAAGAAGCGGTGACACGAAAAGCCAAATGCCAAACGGCTCTTCCTGCCAGATAAGGGCAAAGATGATCGCCCCGAACACGGTTAGGCAAAGGCCGATCGCGGTGTACTTGGGTCCCTTCATCAACCGAAGCTGGATTACACCCTTTTCGTCGGGTTGCGGCCCGGCCTGCCAGCCCGGGGCCGATCCGAGCACCATCAAAGACGCGACAAGCCTTGCGAAAGGCGGTGCCAGAAGCAGGACCCCGAACAGCTTGAGAACCGGTGCGAGCCAGACCGATTTATGCAGGTCGAACGGAACCCAATCCGGCATGGGCACGTCTTCGCGCAGGATCAGTGTGATCAAGATGAACACACCGAACGCACAGGCGAGAATAACCAGACGGGCAAGGACGGTTTTCATTTGGGGACTGCGTCAGTGTTGCGCGATTGAGAGTTCAGTCGTGGGGCTATATGAGAGGCAGGAGTTCCGAAAGGCAATATGATGGCGGATCACCCTGAAAAGACGACGCATTTCGGCGAACGCACCGTGGCCGAGGGCGAAAAGGCTGGCCTGGTGCATGGTGTCTTTACCAATGTCGCGTCGAAATACGATGTGATGAACGACGTGATGTCCGGCGGGGTACACCGTCTTTGGAAGGACGCAATGATGGATTGGCTGGCCCCAAGATCGGGTCAGCGGCTTCTGGATGTGGCGGGCGGGACGGGCGACATTGCGTTTCGGTTCCTGCGCCGCGCGCCCTCGGCCGAGGCAGTTGTCTGCGACATGACCGAAAGCATGCTGGTCGAGGGACAGGCTCGCGCCGAGGCCGAGGCCTTGGCGGATCGGCTGACGTGGGTTGTCGGGGATGCAATGGCCCTGCCTTTCGAAGACAGCAGTTTTGACGTCTATACGATATCGTTCGGCATCCGGAACGTGACCCGGATCGAGGATGCGCTGAGCGAGGCGTTTCGTGTTCTGCGCCCGGGCGGGCGGCTGATGGTCCTGGAGTTTTCGCAGCTTCCCAATGCCGGGCTGCAATGGGCCTATGACCGCTATTCCTACAACGTCATTCCGGTGATGGGTCAGGTGATCGCGGGCGACCGCGACAGTTATCAGTACCTCGTTGAATCGATCCGCAAGTTTCCCGATCAGGAGACGTTCGCGGGCATGATCCGCGAGGCCGGTTTCGAAAACGTCAAATTCCGCAACCTGACGATGGGTGTCGCGGCGCTTCATTCAGGCTGGAAGCTTTAGGTGCGCGGACCCCACAACATTATCCGGCTGATCCGGACGGGCGCCACGCTTGAGCGGACCGGCGCGATGCGGGTCGTGCTTGATGCGTTTCAGGCGCCGCCGACGCTTCGCATCGTCGCGCGTATTCTGGGGTGGCCGTTCAAGTGGCTGGGCATCAAGGGCGACACGTCCCTGCCCCCGGCGACGCGCGCGCTGACCGCGCTTGGCCCGGCCTATATCAAGTTCGGTCAGATCTTGTCGACGCGGCCCGACGTCGTGGGTGACGAGTTGGCCATGCAATTGCGGGT
>JABDPT010000311.1 GCA_013042605.1 Paracoccaceae bacterium | reverse complement strand
GTGTTGACGAGGTATATTGTATCGTTGCGGGTTCCCTCACCATCTGCGAGGAAGTCGTTTCCTTCGCCCAGTCCTGCAGCGTAGAACCCATCCGGCGCCGTTCCGGTGTATTCACCGACAACCGTGGCGGTGCCACCCGGATCGATGGTGTCGCCTGTTCCGAAGGAATACAGAAGGCCGCGATCGTCTGACCATAGCTGATAGCCGTCGAGCGAGATCGTGCTGCCCGTTGCGTTCTGCAGTTCGATGAACTCGTCGGATTTGTTCGCGGTCCCGTCGCCGTCCGTGTCGAAAAACGACGGATTGTCGACGAGGAACTCGCTGAAGATCAGGCCATCAAGTGAGTCCGCCATTCGCGTTGCTCATCGTTGCAGTGGTTGGCCGCGCGACGCTAGCGATTGGTGATTAAAAATCGGTGAAACACTTCTCGACTTCAGATGTCTATCCGCCTCCGAAGACACGTCCTGCCACGTGCCGGCTAGTGTTCATCCGACCCAAAAATGCTGCCGTATGGTGCGGCTTGGCGATGGCGCAGCATGACCTCAAACGCGCCGCGCACTGCACCCCCCACACAAAAAGGCGCGCCAAACCGGCGCGCCTTCGTTTTGTCGGTGGTTGGGATCAGTTGATCGGAGCCGGCGACGAAAAGTTCGGGATCGTGCTCATCGAAGCAGGCTCTGGCTCGAGACCGGGCCAGTTGCCTTCCGACAGCGTGATATTGCCGGGGATATCCTCGTTCCAGAACGACACCACGTTCTTGGTGATGTTCAGATAAAGCGTGTCATCGACGATGCGCCACAGCGTCGGGTTGCCGGGTACCTTGCCGCCCTTGGCCACGCCATAGGCACAGTGGCCGTCATAGGCCGGGATAAAGCGTTCGGGATCGGCAAGGAAGGTTTGCAGGTTTTCTTCGGACGCAAAGGCCCATGTTGCACCGTTAAACTCGGTGGTCAGGTCGGCACGGCCCTGTGCGGGGGCGGGCTGTTCTTCACCGACGGGGGCTTGTTCGAGGTTGAAATACGAGACGACATCATAGCCGGAGACGGCAAAGCCGGTTTCATCGACGAATTGCTCGCCAGCGAAGGCGGGGAAGGTGGCGAGGGAGAAAGCGCCGGCGGCGATGCCAAGGAAAAGACGGGTCATGGGGCGAGGGTCCTTTGCGAAGGTTAAATACCCTCCCTGCATGAAAGGTTTGCCGCGGTCAGGCAATCGGCTGAAACCCGATCTCACGCCGTTGTGCCAGCACGCGAGCGCTTCGTGTGCTGGCGTTACCCGAGCGTGACGAGCGCGTGACGCTTTTTGCCCGCGCTCAGCTTCACGGGTTCGGCAAGCGCACCTGCATCCAGCATCAGCCCGGCATCGGTGAGCGGCTCGTCATTGATGCGCGCGCCGCCTTCGGTGATCAGGCGCTTGGCTTCCTTGCCGGATTTGGCAAGGCCCGAGCGGACGATGAGTTGCACCACCGAAATGCCGCCGCCCACCTCGTCGGCTCCAAGTGCGAGCGTGGGAAGGTCATCGCCGACGCCGCCTTTCTCGAACACCTCGCGCGCTGTTGCCTCGGCTGCCACTGCGGCATCGGCCCCACGGCACAGCGTCGTGACCTCATTGGCAAGGATCACCTTGGCCTCGTTGACCTCCGACCCTTCCAATGCGCCCAGACGGTCGCATTCATCGACGGGCAGTTCGGTGAACATTTTCAGGAACTTGCCGACATCGGCATCGGCGACGTTGCGCCACCATTGCCAGAAATCATAGGAGGACATCCGGTCTTCGTTCAGCCAGACCGCGCCTTCGGCGGATTTGCCCATCTTCTTGCCATCGGCACGCGTCACAAGCGGGGTGGTCAGGCCGAATGCCTCGGCCCCCTCGACACGGCGAATGAGATCGGCGCCCGAAACGATGTTGCCCCATTGATCGGATCCGCCCATCTGCAAGAGCACGCCGTGGCGGCGGTAAAGCTCAAGAAAATCATAGGCCTGTAGCAGCATATAGTTGAACTCGATGAAGCTGAGCGCCTGTTCGCGGTCAAGCCGCGACTTCACGCTTTCAAAGGCCAGCATGCGGTTGATCGTGAAATGCTTGCCGATGTCGCGCAGGAAATCGATATAGCCAAGTTCGTCCAGCCAGTCGGCATTGTTGGGCATCATCGCGTCGCGCGGCCCGTCGCCATAGGCGAGGTAACGGTCGAAGACCTTGCGGATGCCGGCGGCGTTTTCATTGATCTGCTCGACCGAGATCATCTTGCGCATCTCGTCCTTGCCGGACGGATCGCCCACCTTCGTGGTACCGCCACCCATCAGCGTGATCGGCTTGTGCCCGGTCTTCTGAAGCCAGCGCAGCAGCATAATCTGAACGAGGTTCCCGATATGCAGCGAACTGGCCGTCAGGTCATACCCGATATAGGCGGGCACGACCCCTTTCAGCAGCGCCTCGTCCAGCCCCTGCAGGTCGGTGCAGTCGGCCAGAAAGCCACGCGAGGTGATGGCGTGAAGAAAATCGGATTTCGGCTGGTAGGTCATCTCAACTCACGTATTCTGGCGTTGCACCGCGCCCGTCTATAGCGGCGCGGCGGGGCGAGGGAAAGTCATGACCAACAAGGGGGCCATCTGGGCGCTGGGCGCAATGTCGGGCACGTCGCTTGACGGCGTGGACGCGGCCCTGTTGCGCACGGACGGACAGGCGATCTTCGAGATGGGAAAGAGCGCCTATCGCGCCTATTCGGAAGACGAGCGCGAGGTGCTGCGTGCCGCCTTGGGCCAGATGGCGGACGGGGCGGATGTTCCGGCGGCGGCCGAGGTCGTCGAGACGGCGCATGCCGAGGTCCTGGCCCGGTTCGATATGGCCGAGATCATCGGCTTTCACGGCCAGACCCTGGCCCACCGCCCGCAGGACGGGCTGACCCATCAGGCGGGGGATGGCGATGTGCTGGCCGCGGTGCTGGACAAGACGGTCGTCTGGGATTTCCGTTCGAACGATATGGAGATGGGCGGGCAGGGCGCGCCGCTGGCGCCGTTCTATCACCACGCCTGTGCGCGGTTCATCGGGGCGAAACGTCCGCTGGCCTTTCTCAATATCGGGGGCGTGTCGAACCTGACCTGGGTCGATCCGGGCATCGACCGGCCCGAGGCGGCGGGCGCGCTTCTGGCCTTTGACACCGGCCCGGGGAACGCGCCGCTCAACGACCTGATGCAGGCACGCCGCGGGCAGACCTATGACAGGGACGGCGCACTGGCGGCGCAGGGGTCGGTGGCCGCACCTGTGATCGATAAGTTGATGGCGGCGGGTTTTTTCCTGAAGATGCCACCCAAGTCACTGGACAGAAATGACTTTTCTGACCTCGATGAACATCTGGCCGGGCTTTCGGATGCCGATGCGGCGGCCACACTGACCGCCGCTGTCGCCGCCAGCGTGACGCGCGGGCTGGAACATTGTCCGACACCGCCAGAAAGGCTGCTGGTTACCGGCGGCGGGCGCAAGAACCCGGTGATGATGGCGATGATCGAAGCGGGGTTCGGCGGGCAAGTGGACCCGGTGGAGGCGGTGGGCCTTGATGGCGACATGCTGGAAGCGCAGGCCTTCGCCTATCTCGCGGTGCGCGTGGCGCGGGGCCTGCCGACCTCGGCCCCGGCCACGACCGGGGTGGCGGCCCCTGTGGGCGGCGGGCGGATCAGCCGGCCCGGGTCCGGATGAGTGCGCGTGCCGCGCACACCTGATGTTTTGCGCCTTGCCTGCGGCAGGTCGCGGTGCCTCCGGCGGGAATATTTCCAGCCAGAAGACGGGTCTTATCTCGGAATATCAAAGCCTTGCGGGGCGAGGGTGAAGCCTTCGAACTGAAAGCCGGGAGAGACGGTGCAGCCGACAAGTGTCCAGCCATCCGGCGCGTGGGCGGCTTGCCAGTGATCCTTGGGAACGATGCGTTGCGGGGTTTGACCCTGGCTGAGATCGGGGCCGAGGATATTGTCGGTGGCGGGGCCTTGGGCCGATTCCGACAGGGACAGGATCAGCGGGCTGCCCGCATAAAAGTGCCAGATTTCAGTGGCATCGACGCGGTGCCAATGGCTGCGCTCTCCGGCTTTCAGCAGGAAGTAGATGCAGGTTCCAACGGGGCGGCCCTGCGACGGTTCTTCGACCCAGGTCTGACGGTAATGGCCGCCTTCGGGATGGGGCGCGAGGGCGAGATGGGCGATGATGTCGTCGGCGGTCATGCGTGTTTTTCCGGTTTTTGGGCCTGCACAATGCGTACACAACCCGTACACAACCTGTACACCGCGCGAGGGGCTTTGT
>JABDPT010000306.1 GCA_013042605.1 Paracoccaceae bacterium | reverse complement strand
AGCGGGATATCGATCGCCGTGGGACAGGCCGTGACACAGGGCGCGTCATAGCAGAAATAACAGCGGTCGGCGGCCACCGCGGCCTCGTGCGGGTCATACGGCGGGTGCAGGTCGGAAAAGTTGGTTTTCAGCGCCTCTGCCGACAAGCGGCCCGAAACGATACCGGGGGTCATTGGGCTATTGGGCATGTCCGCTCCGTCCAGTGTTTTGTGAAAGACTGCCACATCCGCATTTTTTATCAACTGGTAAGATTTCGGAAGGCGCGCAAAACTCTTCCCTGCGCCCTTACGATCCGGCCTTTGACTGAAGTTCGGGCAAGGCGGTTGGGCAAAACGGCCGTTGAGCGGGCTGTGACCCGTTGAACGCCCTCTGCAGACGATTGTATCTTTGGGCAATCAGATGCTTTTCACCCCCTACGCGCTGGCGTATAAGCGCCGACAACAGCACAAAAAGCGGGCGGCCAGGGGCACGAAATGACGCAAAAGAAACCGTATCAGACAGATGTTGAGTTCATTCAGGCCCTTGCCGAACTCCTCAAGGAAAACGATCTCACCGAGCTTCAGGTCAAGCGGGAATATGGCGAGGGCGACAGCCTGAACGTCCGCGTCAGCCGCGGCGGCCCCGTTGCGGCCCCGGCTCCGGTCCCCGCAGCCATCGCCGCCCCTGTGGCCCCGGCTGCGCCCGCGACACCGGCCGCCCCCGCATCATCCGAGGCGTCGTCCGATCCCGCCAGCCTGCCCGGTGCGGTCACCTCGCCCATGGTCGGCACCGCCTACCTCGCCCCGGAACCGGGCGCGGCCAATTTCGTCAGCGTCGGAGACAAGGTCACTGAAGGACAAACCCTTCTCATCGTCGAGGCGATGAAGACCATGAACCACATTCCCGCGCCCAAGGCAGGCACGGTCAAACGCATTGTTGTGGAAGACGGCGCCCCGGTGGAGTTTGGCGCGCCGCTGATGATCGTCGAATAATGTTTGATAAGGTTCTAATCGCCAACCGGGGCGAGATCGCGCTTCGTGTCGTGCGTGCCTGTCGCGAGATGGGCATCAAATCGGTTGCCGTGCATTCCACCGCCGATGCCGATGCGATGCATGTGCGCATGGCCGATGAAAGCGTCTGCATCGGCCCGGCCAGCGGCACGCTCAGCTATCTGTCGATGCCCGCCATCATCTCGGCTTGCGAGATCACGGGCGCACAGGCGATCCACCCCGGTTATGGGTTCTTGAGCGAGAACGCCCAGTTCGTGCAGATCGTCGAAGATCACGAGATCACGTTTATCGGCCCCTCAGCCGAACATATCCGCATCATGGGCGACAAGATCACCGCAAAGGACACGATGAAGGCGCTGGGTGTGCCCTGCGTGCCCGGGTCGGACGGTGGCGTGCCGGATTTCGAGACGGCCAGGACCGTGGCCGAGGAAATCGGTTTTCCGGTGATCATCAAGGCTACGGCGGGCGGTGGCGGACGCGGCATGAAGCTTGCGCGCTCTGCCGGCGAGCTTGAGACCGCCTTTCGTACAGCGCGCGCCGAGGGCAAGGCCGCCTTCGGCAATGATGAAGTCTATATCGAGAAATATCTTGGCAAGCCGCGCCATATCGAGGTGCAGGTCTTTGGCGATGGCAAGGGCAATGCGGTGCATCTGGGCGAGCGGGACTGTTCGCTGCAACGCCGCCACCAGAAAGTGTTCGAAGAAGCGCCCGGCCCGGTCATCGACGCCGAAACACGGGCGCGGATCGGCAAGATTTGCGCCGATGCGGTCGCCTCGATCAACTATATCGGCGCAGGCACGATCGAGTTCCTTTATGAAGACGGCGAGTTCTTCTTCATCGAGATGAACACGCGTCTTCAGGTCGAACATCCCGTGACCGAAGCGATTTTCGGGGTCGATCTGGTGCGCGAACAGATCCGTGTCGCCGCCGGCCTTCCCCTGGAGTTCCGGCAAGAGGATCTCACCATCAATGGCCATGCCATCGAGGTGCGCCTAAACGCCGAAAAGCTTCCGAACTTCACGCCCTCACCCGGTCGGATCAGCCAGTACCACGCCCCCGGCGGGCTTGGCGTGCGTGTCGACAGCGCGCTTTATGACGGCTATTCGATCCCACCCTATTACGACAGCCTGATCGGCAAGCTGATCGTGCATGGCCGCGACCGGACCGAGGCGCTGGCGCGGCTGGATCGCGCGCTCTCGGAACTGATCATCGATGGCATCGACACGACCATTCCGCTGTTTCACGCGCTGCTTGACGCACCCGAGGTGCTGAGCGGGGATTACGATATTCACTGGCTCGAAAAGTGGCTGGCTGAAAATCTTTCCTGAGCGCTGGCAAGCGCGGCCCGGCGTGGTTAGCTTTACGGGAAATGACCCGTGATCTGACACCCGAAATGATGCTTCAGGCCTATGCCAGCGGGATCTTCCCGATGGCCGAACGCCGTGACGACCCGGAAGTGTTCTGGGTCGACCCGCATGATCGCGGGATCGTGCCGCTGGACGGCCTGCACCTCTCGCGTAGCCTGCGCCGCGCGATCCGGCGCGGGGCGTTCCAGATCACCGTCAACACCGCGTTTGACGCGGTGGTCGAAGGCTGCGCCGACCGAGAGGAGACCTGGATCAACGATACGATCCGCGGGCTTTACCAGGGGCTGTTTCGCCGGGGGCGCGCGCATTCGATCGAAGTGTGGGACGGCCCAGACCTTGTCGGCGGCATCTATGGCGTGACCCTTGGCGCGGTCTTTTTCGGCGAAAGCATGTTTTCCCGCCGCACCGATGCCTCGAAAATCGCGATGGCCTATCTGGTGGATCGCTTGCGTCAAGGTGGGTTTCGCCTGTTCGATGCCCAGTTTCTTACCGCGCATCTGGCAAGCATGGGCGCGATCGAGGTGCCGCGCGCGGCCTATCACGTCCTGTTGCAGGAAGCGCTGGCGTCAACCGGCGAATTCGAGGCGCCCGGCGCCGTGCCGTCCCCTCAGGAGCTTTTGCAGCGGATCACCCAGACATCGTAACGCGGATGATCCAGCGCGCTGAGCGCGGGGCTCGACGCCACCATCCAGCCCTGAAAGGCCGGGTCCGACTGGCCTTCCGCTTCAACTTCGACCCATGCATAGGCATCGCCCGACGGATTGCGCGCCGGGTATCGGCAGGCCCCCAGTGACACGCTGATGCGCCCCAATTGGGCGGTCTGTCCGACCGACAGGTCCAGATCGACAACCTCACCCGATACCTTATCGAGCCCGCGCAGCACCGCGCCCGCGGCGGTTTCAACGACCTGACCCGACACCTCGCCCAAGCTGGCGGTGGCTGTTTCCGTGCGCGCGGCATCCCGGGATTCGGCGTCGATTGCGGTGCTGATGATGTCGGTAAGATCCATAACCGGAAGCTCGGCCCCGGCGCCGGTCGTGGGTGTCTCGGTAACCTCCTGCGCTTCTTCAAGCGCCACGGTTTCGACCTGCGCGTCCTCTGGCGCATTGGCAATCGGGCGCGCGGTGGGTCGGAAACTGGTCACCGGGGCCAGCGCCACCACCTCGTCCGTTTCGACAAGGGGCTCGGTTACGGCGGGCGGGGCCACAACGGTTTCAATCACCTCCGTGTCCTCGGCTGGCGCGTTTTCACCAAGAGCGGGCGCAGCCTCTGTGTCCGTTACAAGCGCATCGGGCTGGTTCGTCGTCGACCCAAGCCCGCTGAATACCGGCGCCTCTTCCGCCGCGGTCGCCGGCGGGCTGGCCGCCACATCACCTGCGCCATCGCTATCCGATCGTGGCGGTGGACCCCCGTTCCAGTCTTCGCGCGTGGTGACGCCAACCCCCTGTCCCGGGCGCGGGCGCTCGGTCTGCGACCGGATGGTGACGCCGGGACGCTCGGGAATGGTGTTTTGCGGGGCCGGATCGGTGCCCATCGGAAAGACCGGAAGGCGCGCACCCTCTTGCGCCGCTGCTGGCGTGGCAACAAGCGCCAGAACCAGCGTAAGCCGGGTCATTCGGCGCCGCCGCCGCCGACGAAGCTCAAAAGAAGCGAGACAAGCGACACCGCGCTTTCGGTATCCTGAATTTCGTCGCCCGGCTCGTAATTGAAGGCAGAGCCGCCCGGCAACACTTCGATAAACGTGCCACCCAACAGCCCTTCCGACGCCACGACAACCGCTGTATCATCGGGCAGGATCACCGACTGATCGATGGCGAACTGCGCCTCGGCGCGAAACGTTTCGGGGTTGAGGTCAAGGTCGGTCACCGTGCCCACCTTCACGCCCGCCAGCCGCACGTCGGTGCCTACGGTCACGCCCTCGGCGGATCGGAAGCTTGCGGACAGGTCATAGGCGCCGGTCTGGGCACCCACGCCCGCGAACTGGCTTGCGTAGATCAGAAAACCTGCCGCCGCAGCGACCACGCCACCGCCGACAAGTACCTCGGTTGTATGTCCAGACATGGCGTCCCTATTCCGGTTGCCAGGCTTCGTAATCGGATCGCGCCGCCGGTTCGGGCCGGCGGATCGACCCCGCGGGTGCATAGGCCAGCGGCGTGCCGGTCAGGTTTTCCTGATGCGGTTTTTCCCAGGCCTTGTGCTTTACCGGGGCTTCGGTGGGCGGCTTGTCCCACGTGTGATGCAGCCAGCCGTGCCAGTCCGGGCTTATCCGGCTGGCTTCGGTTTCGCCATTGAAGATGACCCAACGCCGGACCCCATCGGCCGTTTGGTAAAATACGTTGCCCTGATCGTCTTCGCCGACCTTGCGGCCCTTGCGCCATGTGAAAAGCTGGGTGCCGAAGGTCTGGCTGTCCCACCAGGTCACCGCGCGCAGAAGAGTTCTTAGAATACCCATTGGGTCGTTGCTCCGCCAATCGTTGGGAAAGGTATGCCGCATGGGCGCGGCGGCGTCCAGTGAGCGCCGCCCCCCCTGCGTGGATTTGCGTCAGCGTTGCCGCCTTGCAAGGCGGTTCAGCGCCGATCGATAGCGATATCGCTGCCATTCCGCGCTGAGCCGCGCCATTCCGCCCCGGCGTTTCTTCAGCGTGCTACCCCCGAGGGCGTGCGAGATGTCGCTGACCCCGCTGGGCCAGACGCTGCGCATCTCGACCCCGGTCTCCCAGGTCAGTTGCAATGCGGTATCCACCGGCCTGTCGAACCGCACGCTCCAGTCCAGAAGCCGTTGCGCCGCCCCGGCCCCCACAAGCTGTGCCTGCATCCCCAACGCCACCTCTGCGGGCCGGATCAGGCGCGTGTTCCCGTCTTCGGCCAGCACCGCCCCGGGACGCTCGCGATCCTTTTGGGGAAAGCGAATATAGTGGTCGGGCGCGAAATCCGACAGTGCAAGGTCGAAAGCGGTCTGAAAGACGGGCGCGTCGATCTCAACGTCGTCCTCCACGATCAGCGCCCCATCGAGGCCTCGCTGCACGATCTCGGCCCAGGCTTTGCGATGGCTCAGAAAGACCGCGACTTCGGTATCGGACAGGGCGAACGGATAGGGTGGTGCCAGCCCCAGCGATCTGTCGTGGCGCGCCATCTCTTCGGGCAAGGCCGCGCGCGCGTCCACCGCTGGCAAGACCTCCGCCGTGACCGGCAAGACCTCTGTCAGCCGCGCCACCTGTGGCGCGCGGTCCGTGGCGCGGTCAAGATGGATGATGAAGGCGGCAAGTCTGGCCACGGCTGCCCCGGTCTGCTGCGGATCTCGCGGCCCTGATAGCCTAGCGGCGCGCCCGCCGCCAGCCTGCCGCGCGGGCGTCGGCTTCCGAACAGAACCACCGCTCGCCGCGGTTCTCGCTGATCCGGGTGCGGGCGTAATGCTCCTGCCCCGGCAGGTGATAGATCCGCCCATTGTCCGAGATATTGCCCTTGATCACACAGCGCCCTGGTGCTGCCTGTTGTGGTGCGCGTGCCGCGCTGCGATGGGCCTCGGGCGGGGCCATGTCCGACCCGAAGATCCCGCGCCCGGCCACAACCGCGCCCTTCTCGATCTCTGCGTAAAGGTCTGAATACCGCAAGAACGCCGTGGCAAATCCGCGATCCACGATGGTGGCGCCCATATCCTGTTCACGCACCGTGCAGCGCGCCACCGCGCGCCCGTACTGGTCTCGTTCAATCGCCTTACAGCGCGCCCGCTTCCCCTGGTAAAGCGCGCGCACCTGCGCCGTGGCCCAGGTTCCGCAGGCCCAGACGGCCCCATCCGGGCGGGTACAGGTCTGATCGCCCTCGGGTGCGTCGATCCCGAACAGGCGCACCCGCGTGCCGCCGACATCGATCGTATCCCCGTCGACCACGGTGATACGCCCGTTCGGTCCGGCATAGACCGGCACGCCAATAACGCTCAAAAGCGCGAAGATCATGATCACCCGTCCCATCGCGCGTAAGTCTAACCACTAAAAACGGCATGAGAATGGCGCGTGCTGTGCCCTTGCGTCTTCTGGCCCGAAA
Source organism: Paracoccaceae bacterium (assembly GCA_013042605.1). GTDB lineage: Bacteria > Pseudomonadota > Alphaproteobacteria > Rhodobacterales > Rhodobacteraceae > JABDPT01. The sequence goes on along the minus strand of JABDPT010000306.1, from coordinate 7,697 downwards.
TATTCCGGGGGAGGCGTTGCAAAGCAGCACGCTTTCCGGCGTCGGGGGCAGCGCCCCCAAGCTTCACTCCATCTCGGGCGCGTAGGTCAGGATCACCGGCACGACGAGGTCTTCCTCATCCGTCAGGTGCCGGTCGAGGAAGGTTTCGAACTGCTGCAAAGCGCCCAGCAACTCCCCCACCCTGTCGCGCGCCGCCGCCTCGGCCGCGACCTGCAAATAGGCATTCGTCCGGTCGGCAAGCGCATGGATATGCCCATCCAGGGCATGGTGATCGGCGTCGAGGAGTTCGAACCCCGCCGTCAACCGCGCATCCAGTGCTTCGAGTTTGGGAAAATAGACCTGATCTTCGATTTGGTGATGCCCGTGCAACTGGTTGAGCAGAAACCCGGCATAGCGCGCGGTCTCCTGCGCATGGCGCATCGGGTCGGCGCTTTTGTCGAGATAGGCTTCGGCCCCCGTTACCAGACGCCCCAGCAAATCGCGGAACATCAGGTGCCGGTCGAGCCAGAACCGCGTCAAACCATCGAAATTCGGGTGCGGTTCCCACGTCTCGCGCGGCAGGGTCTCGATCAGAACGCGAAGGGCGTCCGGCAATCCGATGCGGGTTTCAAGCGATGTCATAGGCCCCATTTAACGCACCCGTCCACGGCGTCGAGCCCTCTCACTCCGCCATCGCCGGTTCCGCCCGCGCACGTTCGGCGCGTGGCAGCATACCGCGCCCCAGAATATGATCGGCGACCTTTTCGCCCACCATGATCGACGGCGCGTTGAGGTTTCCATTGGTGATGCGCGGGAAGATCGAGCTGTCGGCCACGCGCAGCCGCTCGACCCCGATCACCCGCGCTTCGGGGTCGACCACGGCGTCGGCATCGCTGCGCGCCCCCATCCGGCAGGTGCCGCAGGGGTGATATGCGCTTTCGGCGTGGTCGCGAACGAAGGCGTCAAGTTCGTCGTCGCTTTGCACCGCCGGTCCGGGTTGTATTTCGGCCTTGGTGAATTCGGCCAATGCGGGCTGGCCCAGTATCTCGCGGGTCAGGCGGATCGCCTTGCGGAACTCAGCCCAATCCTGCGGCAGGCTCATGTAGTTGAACCTGATCTCGGGGGCCGTCCTGGGGTCTGGCCCGGCCAGCGATACCCGGCCCCGGCTTTGCGACCGCATTGGGCCGACATGGGCCTGAAACCCGTGACCGGGAAACGCCGCGCGCCCGTCATAACGCACCGCAAGCGGTATGAAATGGAACTGGATATCGGGGTAATCAACCTCGGGACCCGACCGGATGAACCCCGTCGCCTCGATCTGGTTCGACGCGCCCAAGCCCCGCCGCGCCAGCAACCATTCCAGCCCGACCTTCGCCTTTCCGGGCAGGTTCCAGACGCTGTAAAGCGACACGGGCTTCGAGGCCGCGACCTGAACATAGACCTCCAGATGGTCCTGCAGATTGCCACCCACACCGGGGCGGTCCGCGACGATATCGATGCCCATACCGCCCAATTGCGCCGCCGGACCGATGCCCGATGAGAGGAGGAGTCGCGGGCTGCCGATGGCCCCTGCGGCCAGCACGACCTCGCGCCGCGCGCGGATCAGGGTGCTGCCCGTCCCGCCACGCTCGGAAAGCTCGACACCGATCGCGCGCCCTGCACGGATCGCCACGCGGGCCGCAAACCCCCGGATCACCGTCACGTCGCCCCTGGCCTTCGCAGGGTGAAGATAGGCATTGGCCGCCGACCAGCGCTGACCCTTCCAGATCGTCGCCTCCATCGCGCCGAAGCCTTCCTGCTGCGCACCGTTATAATCATCGGTCGCAGGGTATCCCGCCTGCGTGCCTGCTTTGATGAAGCCTTGCACCAGCGGGTTGTCGCGCGGCCCGCGCGAGACATGCAGCGGGCCGTCCAGCCCGCGCCATGCCGGATCGCCGGCATCGCCGTGCCAGCATTCCATCCGCCGGTAATAGGGCAGCACATCGGCATAGGACCAACCCGTGGCCCCCATTTCTTCCCAGGTGTCGAAATCGCGCGCATGCCCGCGCACATAGACCATTCCGTTGATCGACGACGACCCGCCGATGACCTTGCCGCGCGGACAGGCCAGCCGGCGCCCGCCCATATGCGGCTCTGGCTCGGTTTTATAGCCCCAGTCATAGCATGACATGTTCATCGGATAGCTGAGCGCGCCGGGCATCTGAATAAAGGGCCCCGCATCGCTGCCGCCATGTTCGATAACGATGACACTTGCGCCCGTGGCCCCGAGCCTTGCGCCAAGCGCACAGCCTGCCGACCCGGCCCCGACGATGACGAAATCGGCTTCCATCAGCGTGTCTCCTTCAGAGAATTTGCGGCGTCAATACGGGGCATCGACGCCTCCGCTCGCGACATAGACCGACTTCAGACGGGTATAATGCTCGACCGCGACAGCGGCGTTCTCACGCCCGAACCCCGACGCCTTGACCCCGCCGAAGGGAAAGCCCGCAGGTGTCAGGTTATAGGTGTTGATCCAGCAGGTTCCGGCCTCAATCGCCGCGATCACGCGCTTGGCGCGGGTCATGTCGACGGTAAAGACCCCGGCGGAGAGGCCGAATTCGGTGGCATTGGCCCGGGCGACAACCTCGTCTTCGGTGTCGAAGGACAGAACCGACATCACGGGGCCGAAAATTTCGTCCCGCGCGAGTTCCATATCGTCGGTGACATCGGCAAAGACGGTGGGTTCGACGAACCAGCCGGGCCGGTCCGCGCGTGCGCCACCGGTGACAAGCCGCGCGCCCGCCGCCTTGCCACGCTCGATGAAGCCCAGAACGCTGGTCATCTGCGCTTCGCTCACGAGCGGGCCAAAATTGGTGGCCTCGTCCAGCGGGTCGCCCATGATCACGCCATCAAGCCGTTCGATGAGCCGGGTCAGGAACCGGTCGACCAACCCGGCCTGCACGAAGACCCGCGTACCGTTCGAACAGATCTGCCCCGAGGAATAGAAATTGCCGAGGATCGCGCCCGAGATCGCGGCTTCCAGATCGGCATCGTCGAACACGATCAGCGGGGATTTCCCGCCCAGTTCCATCGTCACGGGCTTCAGCCCCTGGGCTGCCGCCGCATAGACCCGCCGCCCGGTCGGCACCGATCCAGTCAGCGACACCTTGGCCACGCGCGGGTCTTCGACCAGCGCCGCGCCCACTTCGCCGAAGCCCTGCACGACGTTGAACACCCCCGGCGGCAGGCCCGCCTCGGTCAGGATCGACGCCAGTGCCAGCGCCGAAAGCGGCGTTTGCTCTGACGGTTTGAAGACCATCGTGTTACCGCAGGCCAGCGCCGGCGCGGCCTTCCAGCAGGCGATCTGGATCGGATAGTTCCAGGCCCCGATGCCCACGCAAACCCCCAGCGGTTCGCGCAGGGTATAGCCGGTATCATCGCCAAAACGCATATCCTCGCCCGCCAGCGTCTCTGCCACATCGGCGAAATAGGCCAGCGCATCGGCGCCGGACAGCGCATCGGCCACCAGCGTTTCCTGCAACGGCTTGCCGGTGTCATGGGTTTCGATCACGCTCAAATCGTGGTTGCGCTCCCGAATGAGGTCCGCGGCGCGGCGCAGGATGGCCCCCCGCTCGGCACGCGGCGTCGCCGCCCACTCGGCCCTTGCCGCATCAGCCGCCTGCAATGCGGCTACGACCACGGGCGGCGTGGCGGCGTGAAGATGCGCAACGACCTCTCCCGTCGCCGGGTAGGTGACGACCAGCGGCGCGCCTGCCGCGTCTTCGACGGGGGCGCCTGCGATGAAATGGCTGGCTTCGGGTTGTACGTTCGCGGTCATGTCCGCCCCTCCGCCAGCAAATGCTGCAACACATGCATGAGTTGCTCCAATGCCTCCCCACGATCCGGCGCGGGTTGGGCCAGCGCGCTGCGGATATAAATTCCGTCGATCAGCGCCCCCAGAATACGCGCCTGCCCCGGTGCCGCCCGCCCGGTCAGCGGGCGCAGCGCATGGGTGAGGTTGCTGTGCAGACGCCGCCGATAGACCTCGAGCAGACGATGCGCCTCGGGCGCGGTCTGGGCATGGACATAGAAACTCAGCCAGGCCGCGATCACCTCGGTATGAAAGTTCGGCGCGGCAAAGCTTTCCTCAAGAATGGCCTCGACCCGCGCCCGGGGCGTGCGCGCCCTTGCCAGCGCCTTGCGCGTGGAAGTGCCGTAGTCGCGCAGGATCTGACGCATCGCGGCGAGGAATATCTGGTCTTTCCCACCAAAATAGTGATGTGCCAGCGCACTCGACATGCCCGCGCGCCGCGCAATCTGGCTGACCGTCACGTCAAGCGAGCCTTGCAGCCCGACCTCGGCGATCGTCGCCCGCACCAGCGCCTCACGACGGATCGGTTCCATTCCAAGTTTCGGCATGCTGCGCCCCGCCTTTCAGGTAAGGACTGCACCGTCTCTTTTATTGACTGATGAGTCAATCAAGAAAGCGTCATATCCCGAACCAATCCGCCCCAAGGCCAAAAAGCCCTTGATGAACGCCCTTCGTATCCTCCCGGCCCTTGCCCTTCTTGCCGCCTGCGCCAGCGCCCTGGCCCCCCGGTTCCCGTTCAGGATGCCGACGCGTCGTCCCGCGTGGCCGCGTGCCAGTTCCTGCAAACCGCCACCGAAAGCCGCTATCGCGGGATGCTCTTCGCCGGTCGCGGACTGTCCGGTGCCCAGAACGAGGTGCGCGCCACCGCGTCCCGGATCGGCGGCAGGCATATCGTCTGGGGTGTCATGGCCTCGGGCGGCGCAATCCAGTCGGCCAGTGCCTCGTCTATCGCTGCGCCGCCTGAAACCTCCTCTCCCGCGTTCCCAAGTTTCCGGTTGCCTTCAACGGGCAACCGGGGCTTCATTGGCAGCAATCATAAAATGCCATTTAGGGAGCAACCAATGAAAAACCTGCTCAGCGCCACGGCCATCGCCGCCGCCTTTGCCAGCCCCGCCTTCGCCGATTGCGAAACCATCACCTTCTCGGATGTCGGCTGGACCGATATCACCGCCACCACCGCTGCCACGACAGTTGTCCTCGAGGCGCTTGGCTATGACACCGACATCAAGGTGCTCTCGGTTCCGGTCACCTACACCTCGCTGGCCAACGGCGATATCGACGTGTTCCTCGGCAACTGGATGCCCACGATGGAGGCCGATATCGCCCCCTATCGCGAGGCCGGCACCGTCGACACCGTGCGCGCCAACCTGGAAGGTGCGAAGTATACGCTGGCCGTGAATAAGGTCGCCGCCGATCTCGGGATCGGGACCTTCGCCGATATCGCCGCCCAGAAGGACGCGCTTGAGGGCCAGATCTACGGCATCGAGCCCGGCAATGACGGCAACCGCCTGATCATGGACATGATCGCCGCCGACGCGTTCGGCCTGTCGGGGTTCGAGGTTGTCGAAAGCTCTGAACAGGGGATGCTGGCGCAGGTCGCCCGCGCCGACCGCCGGGGCGAGCCGGTGGTGTTCCTCGGCTGGGAACCGCACCCGATGAACGCCAATTTCGAGTTGACCTACCTTGAAGGCGGAGACGATTGGTTCGGCCCGAACCTCGGTGGTGCGACGGTCTATACCAACACCTCCGCCGGCTTTGTCGATTCTTGCGAAAACGTCGGCAACCTTCTGAAAAACCTTGAATTCACGCTGGCCATGGAAAACGAAATCATGGGCGCGATCCTTGATGATGGGGCCGACCCGGCTGACGCCGCGTCCGCCTGGATCACCGCGAACCCGGAGGCGCTGGAAAGCTGGCTGGCCGGTGTCACCACCAAGGATGGCGGCGACGGCATGGCGGCGGTCAAATCGGCGCTCGGCCTCTGATCAACGGCTTTGGCGGGGCCCGTCTTCTGGCCGGAAATATTCCCGCCGGAGGCACCGCGGCGCCGAATGCGGCGCGCAAACATCGCGCCGCGCCGCAAGGCGCGTCCGCTGGATAAGGGTTGGAGGGGGCGATGGACTGGCTGACGGAGACCAAGATCCCGGTCGGGCGCGTGGCCGCCGATATCTTTGACTGGCTTCAAGCCAATGGTGCGTGGTTTTTCGACGGGCTGTCGGACGCGATGGAGGCGTTGATCGACGCAATCCTCTGGGTTCTGCAAACCCCCCATCCGCTGATCATCATCGCCGCCTTCGTGGCCCTTACATGGGTTTTGCAGCGCTCGTGGAAAACCTGCCTGCTCGTGATGCTCGGCTTTCTCTTCATCCTCAACCAGGACTATTGGGAGGAGACCACCGAAAGCCTGACGCTTGTTCTGTCGGCCTGCGTGGTTTGCATGGGCGTGGGCGTGCCCATCGGCATCGGCGCCGCACACCGCCCGCGGCTCTACCGCGCGATGCGGCCCGTGCTCGATCTGATGCAGACCTTGCCGACCTTCGTCTATCTCATTCCGGCGATTGTCTTTTTCGGCATCGGCATGGTGCCGGGGCTCATTGCTACGGTGATTTTCGTGCTGCCTGCCCCGATCCGGTTGACCCATCTTGGCGTGACCTCCACCCCTGCCCCGCTTCTCGAAGCCGCTCAAGCCTTTGGCGCGACGCCGCGCCAAACGCTCTGGAAGGTCGAACTGCCTTATGCGTTTCCGCAGATCATGGCCGGGCTCAACCAGACGATCATGCTGTCGCTCTCGATGGTCGTGATCGCGGCCCTGGTCGGCGCCGATGGTCTGGGCGTGCCGGTGGTCCGCGCATTGAACCAGGTGAACACGTCGCTGGGGTTCGAAAGCGGTTTCATCATCGTGGTCGTGGCGATCATGCTGGACCGGATGCTGCGGGTGGAACGGCGATGACGGTGGTTGAGTTCGACGCCGTTTCCATCGTTTTCGGCGAAAGACCCGAGGCCGCGCTGCCGCTGATGGATGCCGGACAGGACCGGGCCGAAATCCAGAAAGCGACCGGTCAGATTCTGGGCGTGCACGACTGCTCGCTCTCGGTTGCGGGTGGCGAGATCCTTGTTCTCATGGGCTTGTCGGGGTCCGGCAAATCGACGCTCCTGCGCGCGGTCAACGGGCTGAACCCGGTCGCGCGCGGCGAGGTGCGCGTGCATGACGGGCAGGACATGATCTCGGTCACCCATGCCAGCAAGGCCAAGTTGCGCGAATTACGTCTGTCGCGGATTGCCATGGTGTTTCAACAGTTTGGCCTGCTTCCCTGGCGCACCGTGCGCGACAATGTCGGCCTCGGGCTTGAGCTTGGCGGCATGACCAAAGCCGAGCGGGCCGAGAAGGTGAGCGAGCAGTTATCCCTCGTTGGTCTGGCCGATTGGGCGGACCGCAAGGTGGGTGAGTTGTCCGGCGGCATGCAACAACGCGTGGGCCTTGCCCGCGCCTTTGTCACCGATGCCCCGATCCTCTTGATGGACGAGCCGTTTTCGGCACTCGACCCGCTGATCCGCAACCGGCTGCAGGACGAGTTGCTCGATCTGCAGGAACGGCTGCACCGCACGATCATCTTCGTCAGCCACGATCTCGATGAGGCGTTCAAGCTGGGCAACCGCATCGCGATCATGGAAGGCGGGCGCATCGTGCAATGCGGCACCCCGCGCGAGATCTTTTCAGATCCGGCCAGCGAATACGTCGCCGATTTCGTGGCCGAGATGAACCCGCTGGGTGTTCTGTGTGCACAGGACGTGATGGAACCCGCCCAAGGCACCCCCGATCAGGTCGTGGACCCCGACACGATGATCCAGGACGTGATGGAGATTGTCC